>JABSOQ010000109.1 GCA_013216195.1 Bdellovibrionales bacterium | reverse complement strand
CCCGTGCATCAACTCAGATAGAAACGTGAGGCCGAGATTCAGATCTTCACTAGTGATTGTCTTTGGGGTGACGGCTGCGTAGAGCTGAAGAGAGGCTCCAAAACCTGGGAGCCTGTAAGAGTGGTCTTTCAGTTCATACAGTTGACGCTCGCTTAGCGCTCCAGAGGGCCATTGAATTAGGCTTTCAGGGCGTTCCTCGAGCAGTTTCTTGATTTTACTGTCTTGGTGGTACTGGTAGTTGTCCCACAGGCCTTGTTCTTTGAGTCTCAGGATTTCTTGGCTTTGGTTAAGAAAAACAAACAGCTTTTGCTGCTTCTTTTCAATGTTAGTTAACTTTTCGGTCTCGAGAAGGTTGCAATGCTTATTGTGACATAAGAATCCCATCACGTTCCAGAACAACGGCACGGCAAACCTTCCCTCAGGGTCGGTCTTTGGTCTCCTGAAGTCGACATGCAGGCGTTCGCGGAGGCCCTGTGTTTGTTTTTGAATAGGTAGGATCAAATTTGACTGCATCAGCTCGCGAATGACAGTGATCGGTAAGATGGCCAGGTTGATATCGGATTCTGTAAAAGCCTTTTTGCAGGTCTCCTCGTTGTCGCATTCACTCACTTTGAGGGCAAAAGAGCCGTTGTTGTCCATCTGGCTTATGAGCGAAGACAGGTTGAGAGCCTTCGAGCTCAGGATGTGGATGGTCGGCTTCATAAAGTTGGGGTCTTGCGCCACCTTTTCTTGATAGTAGGTCAGGGCCAGTCCGAGCAAGAACGACAATGGTGCTGATAGGGCTAGGACTTTAATAGAGTACTTCACCCTTCAAAGATACTTGGCTTTGAAGGGTGAAGTAAATGGGAAAATGGGGGGTGCTAGTCGTCAAGACTAACGGGATCAAAATTCACTGCAATTTGTGCCCCTTGAGGTGGCACGGCGCCAGGCGTAAAGACGATGGCGTTGTTGTCGGCATCGTAGTTGTAGCCTTCGCTCCCGCCATCCGTGTCGAGATTTGGAACTAGTGATCCATTGACCACAACTCGAATAGTTTCAGGGATAGGCTGTCTGTCGAGAAAGAAAATATTGGCTTTGGTGATAATGTTCTCAGCAATGTCTGACAGTTCATCGGCAAAGTTTCCGCAAAGGTCACCTTGTTTACCACTGGTTGCTGCAGCTAGCGCCAAAACGCGGTCGGCAACAATTCTCTCAGTAAAAGTGTTGTCTAGTGAGTCTTTGCAGGCACTGTCTTTGATCGTAATGCTACTGACATTGTAGTTCTTTTTGGTGTCAGTTGAGCCTGTTAGGCCATCTAGATAAGTGATGTAATCATCTATGCTGTCGAGGTTTGAATCCGTGTTGTCATTTATAAAGCCACGGTTTGCAAAGCTCTGCCAAAACCCTGGGTGACTGAAGTCATCTTCGTCAGTCAAAATAATAACGGCTAGAAACGAGTTGGCTCTCACGAGCCCATTGTTGTTTGAGTTATCTAGAGCAAGGCGCATACTTTCAAAAGCTCTCTCATCGCCGTAGCCCTGAATGCCCTGAAGAATATTGGTCTGAAAGACGCTCGACAAGTTTGGAGTGTCTTTATCCATTATAGATACGCCTGAGTAAGTGCCTGCGACGCCATCGCGAAAAAGTGACTTGTCGGCCTGCGGGCTGTTATCGTAAGTAGCCGCATGATCAGTAGGCTGCACAGACTGGTAGTCGTTATAAAATTGGGTCCAGTTTGGGTGAGCCAGATAGGCATCGGTTGTCGTAACCGCCATTTGAAAGTCGAAATTTTTACTTTCGAAGTCAGCAATAAAAGACTGAAAGTTCGAAGCCAGTTGGCTTTGAGAGGTGGCCATAGAGCCAGAATTGTCGATGACCCATAAGATATCAATCTTGGTGTTGATCGACTCCGTACTCTGTTGAAAGTTTTCTGTGTCAGGTAGAATCGAAAACGATGGGTTTTCAGATCCACAACCTGTAGTGAAAATCATCGCTAGAACAGTACCACAGATCACGGACAAGAATTTGCCTGTTCGGTTTAGCATGTAAGCCCCTCCTAATTAAGGTGAGAGATTAAGATCTCTCGCAACAACGTACCGCTGACAACTTACATACCGAGTTAAGCCTTTATCGACTTTGGTCCTGCGTTATTAAGTTTTTGTGATTTTTCAGCTCAGCTGTAAGTGGTTGTTTATTCGTTTGAAACTCATCGCCTCAAAAGTGGACACGTTAACTCTTTGAAAACACGCCAGAAAAAAAGATCAAAAAAAATAAAAAAACTTCGACACGGCTAAAACTTCGTCATTTTTCTAAAGATTAGAGTTCGAAACTTGAACTTTTTTGTTCAACTTCTTTGCAGAGTTTTGAAAAATAGAAGTATGGAATTTAAGCCAAGAGAAAGAACAAGAGCCTGTGCCGTGTGCCTCAAGAACGATCAGTTGCTGATGGTGAACATTTTTGATGCTCATCTAGAGGCTCATTGCTGGATGCCTCCTGGGGGTGGTATTGAAGATGATGAGTCTGCCGACATGGCAGCTGAGCGCGAGGCGAAAGAAGAAACTGGGGTCATTGTTAAAGTGATGCCAGAGACTCGTATTAGCAAAGAGTACACTTTTGAGCACAACGGTTTGTGGTTTCGCACTTTGACTCATTTTTATTGGGCCATTTATGAGGAAGAGGATCCAGAGTTCGACCCTAAGAAGAGAGAGGCCGAGATCTTTGCATGCGAATGGACACCTCTTGATTTGGCTTTTGAGAGAATGTCTCCCTGGGAGCCAATTCAAACAGCCGTATATGAATTGATTTTTCCATCGACTCGAGACAAGTCAGGCGCTCGCAACGAGCAGGCTGACCAGTCTTCAGATGGCTAGTCTTGTTTGGTACCTTCAAAGGTTCCTAGTAGACCTCTGTGGTCTTCAACTTCAGTCAATAAGAGCTCTCCGCTGGTCAGGTAACCTTTGGCGTAGAAGTAACCAAACCCTCGCTGGGGCCCGCCCGTACCACTGAGCTCGGGGATACCTTCAATTTCAATAAAGCCAGAGTCTGTTCTGTACTGGATAACACGTAGGATTCGAGGCGATTGGGCAGAGCCAGCTAGAGTGACGACTCCTCTCATAAGGCCTCTTACCAAATAGAAATGAAATTGCACCCTTTGCGGACCGACTGGCGAGCCAGACTCTGGTGGTGAAATTGTACCTACATAAGTGCCTGCTGCTTGCCTGTAGACCTCCTCGAAGCGTTTGCGCTCTTCTTCGATTCGCCCTTTTGCAGGCACCTGAACGTCACGAGTTTGCCTGCCGACTTGAAAGGTTCCATAGAGGCCATCGTTGTGGAGCCTGCCATCTACGATCTGGTTGCCTTTAACTTTCGCCTCGAGCCAGATCCCTGTAGAGCCAGGGTTTTGGTTTGAACCACTGGCTGAGCCGGTTCTCACAGCGAGCTGAATTCTGCCATCTTTTCTATAATAGAAGCGACCAGTGTAACGGTAGTAGTTCATCTCGGTGTTGATGTTTAAAACCTCAAAGAAGCCCACCAGAGTTGTTTGGGGAGTGAGTTCTCCTTGCGTTCTACCTCCGAAGGTTATTTCTGTAAAAAGTGTGAGTTTCACAGGAAGCTCGCTCGGTTTACCATCATCCAGTACGATCATGCTGCCAGTGTAAACACCTTCTACTGAGCGGTAGGCTTTCTGAATGTCATCAGTCTCCTCAAGAGAATCGTCTATGTCTTTGTCTTCGTTGAACCCAAGTTGGCCACAGCCAGAAACCCCTAAAATAAGGAATATTCCAAAAAGTAACACAAGAGTTTTTTTGAAAAGGTCATGCATTTGACTTCACTCCTTTTGGCTGCGGAAGAGCCGATTCGCTTAAAAACAATTTAAGAGTGTTCATAATCAGCTTTCCTAAAAATAATTTCAGGTCATACATAATCGAATAAAAGCAAGGCACCCAAATCAAAGTCAGCAACGTCCCGCTGACCAAGCCCCAAGCTAGAGCGAGAGTCATGGGAACAAGAAGTGAGTCGTTGCCACCGAGACCATAAGCCGTCGGGAACAAACCACCCACAGTCGTGAGGGAAGTTACCAGAACAGCTCTTAGCCGGTGGGCAGAGGCTTTTGCTAGGGCATCTGTGACAGATAAGCCTTCTTCGTCTTGCAGCTCATCAATATAAGAGACCAAAACGATTGCAGAGTTCACAACAACACCAGCTAATCCAACCACTCCGATCATAGCTAAGAAACTTAAAGGTTTTCCGTGGGCCCAAAAAGCGAGTGAAACTCCGACCAAGCCTAGTGGTATACAGCTCAGCACAATAAAGGGTTTACTAAAGCTTTTGAACAAGAAGACAAGAATGATAAAGATGCCCAGAAAGGCGAGCATCATCGCGTTTTTAAGTGAAGAAAGACTCTCTTTTGTACTTTCTTCTTCACCGCCGAACTTTGTAGTGACGAGTGGGAACTCTCCACCATAATTAGCTAGTAAGCTCTTGGCTCTTTGGTTTAGCTCGATGCTAGTGATCTTTTCGGGTACGACCCCGGCAGTGATCGTAATCGCTCTTTTGAAATCGTAACGTTTTCGAACAGCTGGGCTCTCTTGTTCAGACAGTTTCACAAGGCTCATTAGAGGCACCAACTTGCCTTGGGCATCTTGCCGAATGTGTGTCGATTTGATCGCTGACATTTTTGCTCTGTGCAAATCTGAATTCCGAACTCGAACATACAGCTCGTCACCATCAAGTGTGATCTCGTCAGCGATGTCACCCTGAAGTGCCGTGCGTAGTGCATTGCCGACAGCCTGGGTAGACAATCCCAATTGTGCGACTCGGTCAAAGCGTGGCTCGATCCTGAGTTCAGGGCCACCTCGAATCAGGTCATCGTTAAAATCAACGACACCTTCAATCTTACTAAGGTCAGCTTTAAAGCGTTTTACGAGGCCGAGTATTTGTTCGTTGTTTTTCGAACGAAACGTAACATTTAGTGCCTCGCCCACGGGCGGCCCATTTCGACCAGCATCAAAAGTCAAAGAGTTTAGCGGGCCCTTGTCTATGGCTCTCAACTTTTTGAGAACTTCTTGAGGATTTTGCTTTTCGGCGACCTCTCTGGGAATGTTGATTGTGAGCATGCCCACATACTCTGCATTCTTAGCTTGAGGATCGTTAAACCCAATTCGAGCTATACCCGATCTAGCCACGATATATCTGATCTCCTCTTCGCCGAGTGCTTGATAAATCTTGTCTGCAAGTTCACCATTCCACTTGTCAGTGCTTTCTATAGTGGTCGCTATAGGGGCCTCGAAGCGAGCAAAGTAGTATTCGACCTGCTCACTAGGAAACAGCTCAAAGCGATTGAAATACTTAGCCACAAAAATAGAGCCAATAAGTAAACCTGTGATTGCTCCAAATACAATGAATCTTCTGCGAATAGCAGTGGCCATGAAACTTTCAAAACCATCTCGAACCGAATCAAACCAAGTGCGACCTTTAGAGGTTTGGCTTGATCTGTATTTTTCAAGGTTCAAGACGGTAATCTGAAGTCTGGCTGGTAAAAGCAAGAAGGCTTCAACCAAACTCATAAGCAGAGCAATCGTGACCATGATTGGGATCCACATGATAAACTGACCCATAACCCCTTTTGTGACCAGCATCGGCAGGAAGGCTGCAACCGTGGTGAGAACAGTTGCTGTTAAAGGTAGCCAGAACTGATGGGCAGCTTTAAATGCAGCCTTTTGGCGGTCGAGACCATCGAGTCGAAGTCTGGCGTAGTTCTCGCTGATTACGACTGCATTGTCGACAAGCATGCCGATTGCGATAATGAGAGCAAGCATCGTGATGTTGTTAAAGTTCACCCCCATTACAGGCATTAGGGCTAGAGAGCCCATGATCGCAAAAGGTAGGGAAAGAGAAGCCATTAAACCTAAGTAGCCCGGCAAAAAGATCAAGAGAATCACAAGCACCAAGGCCAAACCACCGAGGGCATTATTGATCACGATACCAAGACGGTCTGAAATTCGAGATGCCTCATCGTTGTATGTGATCAGTTTGTAGCCTTCGGGCATTGAAGTGGTGGCTGTGCTGAGAACTGTCTGCAGGTTCTCCATAGTGCGAATGGTATCGGCCTCAGCCTTTTTTGTGGCAGTGAGTAGGGTTGCTGGCTTTCCGTTCACCCGCACAAGCGTGGTCGGGTCTTCCATGCCGTCTTGAACTTTTGCAACGTCACGAATTCGAATTTTTTGTCCAGAAAAGTTTGATCTCACTACAATGTCTTCGAGCTGAGAGGCCCGGTCGACTTGCCCAGTGACTCTCACCATCTTTTGGTTGCCAGGTGTGCGCAAATAGCCTGCTGGAATGTTCGGGATTCTTTGCCGAACGGCCCTGGTCACCTCAGAGATTCCTATGTAGTTTCGTTGTAAGGCCTGGGGGTCAATTAAAATCAAAAACTCACGCCTTCTAAAGCCAGAGAGTCTGACTTCAGCGACTCCTCTTTGGTCCTCAAGTTTATTTTTCAGGTCATCTGCAAGTAAATCGCGTTTTCGGCCTATATTGGGACCGATGATAGCCAGTTCAAGAATCGGTATCTCTTTAGCATTGCTCTCTTGAAAAAGGGGTGGGTCTCTGACTTCAGCAGGTAGATCTGAAACTCTTTGTACGGCTCTTTGAAGGTCGTCAACGACAACTGAGGTCTCAACGTTGTCCATGTCGATTCGAACGTTAATTGTGGAACGGTTTGGTTGAGAGACTGATCTGACGTCTTTTATGCCCTCGACCTCGCGAATCGCATCTTCAATTTTCATGGTGATAAGCTCTTCGACCTCTTCTGGTGAAGCGCCCGGATAAAGAGTCGTGATCGTGACTCGAGCAAAATCAACCGGCGGCCGAGACTCTCTCCTGACCTGGTTAAGGCCACCAAGACCTGCGATGATTAAAAAAATCATCAAAATAAGGCTGAGCTTCCAGTTGTCTATAAAGAAGACAATCACTCGGTTCACTGATCGTCTCCCGGCTGTGTGTAATCTGAAATGAGTGTGTCTCGGGTATTAGAAAGAGTGTTAAGCGCGACGTGGTAATCACCTATGTCTTGAGCTAGTTGAGTTTCGGCTAACAAGAGCTGGGTGTTCGCATTGATAACTTCTGTTAGGTCTCTTCGCCCTTGTTTGTAAGCGGATTCAATCTGCTTCATGGCCTTCTTTCGAAAGTCGACGACCTGCAGGGAGCTCTTTGCGTTTTGAAAAGCATTTTTTGCTGTCAGTTCATCAGCTTTGATCTGGTCTCTGAGCTCTCGGCGAACTCTCTCTTGCTCAAGCTTGGCGTTTGAGAGCTTCACTCTTGCCACTTGCTCGGCTCCATCTTGAGCTGCCGACCCAAGAAAAGTTCGAAATTCGATTCCAACGAAATAAAGTGGCGAATTGAAACTGCCTAGGTCGCTTGGGGCATCGTTCACATTCTCGTCGGCTCCACGGTACGCCAGTTTGCCGGTAAGGTTGAGCTCTGGGATAGAGCTAGAAGACACTGCGTCTTGATTAATTCTCATAGCCTTGACCTGTTGTTCTGCGATTTTCATTTGTCGCAAATCAGAGACAGCTATTGGGGCTAGACTGGGAAAGGCTGGTATCTCTTCAGGTATCTCGAAATCGATTTCAAGTGGTTCATCGGATCGAAGCCTTCGAATCAAAGTGTCGAGGCTTATGAGGTACTGGCGGGAGCTCTCTTTGACTCGTCGATCCTGAGCTTCGTACTCTGCTTTAACCTGATAGAGTTCGCCGGGCAGGGCAAAGCCGAGGCGCTGCTTTCTTTCAACTACCTTTACCAGGTTGCTGTATCGATCTCTAGAAGCCAATGAAGCTTGTAGCGACTTCGAAGCGGAGAAGGTGTTCCAGTAAAACTGTAGACTCTCCACGAGAAGTGACTCCAAGGCCTCCAGTCGTTCATGGTCATAGTTCTGGGTGAGAGCTATCTGAACCAGTTCTCTTCGGTGATCTACACCGCCCCAGAAATTGTTCAAAAGCGGCTGCATCACTTCTAAGGTTAAAAAATCAATAGTTCTCGAGCTCAATTGATTGGCGCCTGCCAGAAAAGAGTTGAGATCTGAGCGAACAGATTGCCGAGTGTAGGCGAGGCTGGTTTCGGTGCCGGTTCTTAGCTTTTTGCCGAGCCGAAAGTTGCCGTTTAAGGTTTCATCTTTTTCGTTTTCGAAAGGTCCTAGGGGCTCTCTTTCAGCAATCTCATAATCGAGAGAGGTCTCAAGCCCCAGGTCAAAGACGCCCATTGCCTCGTAGAGAGGTTCGTTTTTTACGACTCTATCGTTGTCGATCTTTTTCTTTTCGATGCTGTTTGCAAGCACTCGATCCACAACATCTTGTGCTGACAGGGCGACTGGCTCTGCCTTGGCATAGAGTGTGAGCGTAAAAGCTATAGCTGTTAGCAACAGATTCTTCATAGAGCCCTTGTCACGACCAGTTGTACGGTGAGGGGAGTGTTGGGCGTAAGGGCCTCAGAGGCTAAAGTGCTGCTGCCAAAAACTTGCAAACCTAGAGAAGCCCGAGGTCTAAACTCCCAATTGCTTTCTGCGCCAAGGTGAAGTGTATCTGCCTCTTCGCTAAAGACTCCATTTTTTGTGGAGGCGCTCTGTTGAAAACTCCATTTTCGGTAACCTGCGATAGCACCCACCTGTACAGTGGGGCTGATGTTTTTGCCTAAGTGAGACCAGGCGCCCAGTGTAAGAGTATTTAGTCGGGCACTTTCTTCGCTAAAACCACTCTGAGGTTGAATTTCAAACTCTACCGTACCAAAGCCTGCATCAGCCGTTGATTGTATGTACCAGCTTTTATCAAATATTCTTCTGACCCAAGACCAGCGCAAATTGAAGTAGGGTTGTTGAGAAAGCTCAGAGTAATTGACTGTTTCGAAAGACCTTAAGCGTCTCAGGCCAGTGATTTGCAAATTGCTGATAGCTGCAGAAACGGCAAAACTATTCGTCTTGAGTGGCTCTCTGGGTTGAGTGAGCTGAGCTTTGACTTGAGAAAGATCAGCACCGGCTAGCTCTGAGACGCTGAGCTCTTGTTCGGCTACTGAGCGCATGTTGCTTTGATCAGGTTTCGCCCAAGTGAAATTGGCAAACATGAATAGCGAAAAGCTGATGATAAATAAATGTCGTTCCAAACCCTCTCCCCCCAGAATGCTTGGTTAGGCAGCAGGCTGCCCTGGCTCGTGAACTGTCATGTGGCAAGTGTTCAACGCAAGCCGGTTGAGCACTGGCCTTTATTCAAACTGACTTGCGTTGTAATTCTCCCCAGAATCATTCTGCAATATGTCAGTTTTCAGTTCACAAGTGGCCACGTTATGGCACGCCCAAATTGATTCTGCAATGATTTGAATTGCCCACGTTAGCCTCCGCAATTACTGCCTTTTTCTGAAGCAGCTAGCATAAAAATCTCTTCTTGAAGCCATTGCAAAAATCGTCTGGTTTGAGATTGCAAATTTAGCTATTCTTAGATCAGGTTCTATTGGGCCTAGAAAGGAGGTGGTGCTAATGGTTAATGATTTAGACATACCAACGGCGGAGGTGGTTAACACCTAACCTCGATATAACGGGGAGGGTTGATTCGTTCCGCCTTCGCCATAATGTTATGTAAGAATCGTAGAGGCCGGAGAGAAATCTCCGGCCTTTTTGCGTCTAGAGCTAAATCAATTCTATTGGAGAGTTTGATGGGCCGCAGTAAAAGCCTGACGGAAGGCGTTATTATGTTTAGAAAATGCTGATCGGGTTTCCCATATTTTTGGGGGTTTGAAGCCTTTCCTGAATTGCTACGGCAAGGTGTTTGTAAAAAGTTCTTGCGGATCAAAACGAAACGAACTTAACATCAAGTTACGTGGGGGGGCGATGTAAGGCAGGAAACCAATGAGAAGCAAGGACGCTTCACATCGCCTTTTTTGTAGGTAAGCCCCAGGTGATCATCTCTCAAAAAAACTCTGTTCAATTTATCCAAGATCAGACTAAGTCACCTGGCTTTAGACCGAAGCTTCTGAACCATCCACACGAATAAGCTCGAGTTCCCCAGAGACTCTTACAAAGTCAGAAGAGACCTGTATGGGTTTTTTGATAGACGTCAGATCAAAGAGCATTTCGTTCATACGATGAGCCGTCATTCTTAGTCGGTGAAAATGATCAGGGCTGAATTCAGAATCCCATATTTTCTCAATCATTTTTTCAACGGTTTCAGACTGGCTTTGGCTCATGATCTCTACGAAAGTTAGCATGCCTCTTTTGCGGCTGAGATCGATATTTTTCGACTCAAAGGTGAGCATTCGAGTTTGCGAGTTGTAGTAAACAGTCTTTTTCGAAGTTCTCAAATATTTATCTAGTCTCTTGACCCATAGATGACGTGAAGTCGAAGGAAGTGCAGACAGTAGCAGGTGGATCTTGTTTTTGAGCTCCTTTTGCATATGAGGATAGATCTCCATAGCCAAGGTCAAAATTCGTAAATAACAGGCCCACGATGTTGTTGAGCTGAGTTCTGAGATCTCTTCGAGACTCATCTTCTTGTGATTCACCAGACAAACTGACTGAATGAGCTGTTCAAACTCATTAGTGGGTTCTATCTTCAAACAGGCGTTAAGCATATGCTCTGAGACTTCATAGTTTCTAACGAGACACTCCTCCAAGAAGTCATAGAGGATAAGTGCTTTGTCTTCTACGATCATGGTGTTGTCGTCTAGAGATCGTTTAACTCTTGTCCACGCGTGTGAAGGGCCAACTAGGCAGAGTTCTGCCAGCATGAGGGAGTGTTCGACCTCCACTTGAAAGTGGCTTGTCATTTCAGACTTGGTCAATTGAAGAAAATCAGTGTATAGCTGACCAACTTCAGTCTTGTCTCCAAGGGTTGCACACAGCCTTAGTTTCTGTAGGCTGGCTTCGAAAAAGATCTGGCGATCGTTGTTTTCAGCCATATCACAAGCGTTTTGATAGTACTGTTTTGCAAAGCAGACTTTGGCCTCTTCTTCGAGAAATTTCCCAAGATTAAGGTAGCTCTTCATCCGAGTAAAAAGACTGAGATTGCCGTTTGAGTCCAGGATTTCTTGTAGTTCATCATAAGTCTTCCGCCAGTTTACCCATTCTCCAAGCCTATAATATATTGAGGCTTGGTCGATCAGCAGTAGCGCGTTCGGACCATACTTGTCTTTGGCGTCGCTTATGATTGCTTTTGCTTCGTCGAATTGGCCCTGATGTACCGCACGACTTGACTTCAGATGCTGGGCGATTCGGAGCCAAGTATTCGACTCTTCAGGGTTCTGTGAGGCCATCTCTTGAAGGCCATCGATCTCTTGTTGCAAGAGCTCGTGTTGCCGATTTAGCAAGTACGAGTAGGCCGTTAAAAACTTCTCTAAATAGGGATTCGTTGCCGCCATCTCGTCTTACTCCCTGTCTTCCAGTTGAGTGTCCGTTTCAACTTCATCAACGGGAAACCTTAAATCATCTGGTTTTGGCACCAATAGGCCTAGAGAAGGGTCGAGGGCTGGTGCCATAGTAGTTGTGGAGCTAGTGCCTGTTCCCATCAAAGTTGTGATTCGTGGTCTCGGGCCCGATGATAGCTGAGCGCCTCGATTGCTCAGTTGAGGCACTGAGAGCCATTGCATAAGGCTTGTAGAGATCTCGTAAGGCACGGAGTCGTCTCTTGAGATAACCGAGTTGTTCATTTCAACACGCAAAGATCTCAATGTGTCGAGATCCATTGGTATCAAAACTTGATCGAAAACACGTTTGGCTTGAGTTATCATTTGGCTGACATCGTGCGAATTAAACTCGGTAGTGGCTAAAGAAAGAAAGAAAAGTCGGTCATCAAAGTTGTCTTGAAATACACGTCTCGCAGAGAACAACACGTCTAGAGACTCATCGATCTCTTGCTCGTCCATGCTCCGGGGTATGAGCTCAAAAATCTTGCTGTCCCAGTAGCTTGATTCATTCAGAAGGGGCAGTGCATAGATCGAAAACACAGAAGACTTATCATCGATATAATCTAAGATGCAAAAGGTATCGCAGCCGCTAGACATGAATGCAAAAGCATCGTCGTTATCGTAGTATCCTGAGAAATCGCCAAGCTTGGCTGGTAATTCACTCACCCAGAGTCGCTCGGTTTTAAATGCTCTCATGTAGCCAAACATATATCTCAGAACTGGGTTGCTCATCGAGGTAAAGACGGAGTTTCCAGCTCTATTGGAATCTTTATCGAGCAGAACCAAATCATCAAACAGAGGTGAACTCTCAAATCTAACTCGATCAAGGTTCGATTTTGAGTCAAGGCAGATAGCGGTTTCGTGAGCCACAGATCTAATAATTGCATCTCTCATCACCACCGGGTCATCAGTGTGAGGCAAAACAACAGTGGTCACATTATTGTAGCAGTCCGACCACGAGTCGAGTTGTAAGACAATTGATGGGGAGGTCACTACGAATTGATAGTTGCGAGTTTTGTCAGAAAGATTAGAAAAGCCGTACTGGGGGTCGTGATTG
>JABSOQ010000011.1:18495-52022 GCA_013216195.1 Bdellovibrionales bacterium | reverse complement strand
CTCCAGCGCACGGTTCGCTCGACCGCAGCGGGTCGAACGCAGCGCATGTGTGCGTGTGCATGTGCGTGTGCGGGTACGCGTGTACGCGCACGCATGTGTGTGCACGTGTGTGTGTGTGCGCGGTGCCCTTCCTCACAAGCATTGCGCGTGCGTGGGCAGCAAATGCGTATGTAAGTTCATGTATGCCCGTGCACGGCTGCGCGTGTGCGCACGCGGTGAGCGGGTTTCATTGCACCTGCTTAACGAAAAAGTCGAAAAGAGGAACAGCATCATGCGGACCAGGGTGGCTCTCGGGGTGAAACTGAACACTCATACACTTTTGAGAATCTGATTTGATCCCTGCGACCGTATGATCATTCAAGTTGATGTGCTTGACTTCTACGCCATCAGGCAAAGAGTCTCGTTCAACCGCGTAACCATGGTTCTGGCTAGTCATGTAAATCTGCCCGAGCAAGCTGTCTTTAATGGGATGGTTGGAGCCTCGATGACCAAACTTAAGCTTGTAGGTACTGCCCCCTAAGGCCTGCGCCAAAACCTGATGCCCCATACAGATACCAAAGATGTATCGCCAGCCTAGCAGAGATTTAACGACACCCACAGCATGCTGAACGTCGCTTGGATCACCGGGGCCATTTGATAGCATGATGCCATCTGGCTCATAGTTGCGAATCTCTTCTTCAGTAACTGTGCACGGAAAGACCTTAACCTCTTTACCTCGAGCTTGCAGCTCTCGTAAAGTGTTCAGTTTGCAACCAAAATCGATAACCGCAAATTTTGGCCCTGCTGGGTTTTTGCCCTTTAATTCATAAGCCTGTTTGCAAGTCACAGCCTCAGGCCAATTTGGGTTCTGGCCCTTGCCTTTAGATATGAGGCTACTGGCTTTTTGCACAGCTTGCTCTTCTGACTCCGCAGACAGCAAGGCTCCCCAAGTCGTACCTTGCTCTCGTAAGGTAAGGACAATCTCGCGTGTATCGAGCTGTGAAAGAATTGGCACTTGTTGCGAGATCAGCTTGTCTTCCCAAGAGTGATCTCGCGAGGAGTTTTGCATTTCAAGGCAAACAAAACCACGTATCCACATACGCTCAGACTCTCGGTGACGATCGTCTTCTCCATAATTACCCTGCATAGGAGCCGTGGTTATCAAAATTTGTGAAAAGTAAGAGGGGTCAGTGGCCATCTCTTCGTAACCAGAATGACCAGTATTGAAGACCACCTCACCAGAAGTCTCAGGCCCGCCATGCCAGCGGCCAGCGAAAACCTGTCCAGACTCGAGAACGAGATAGCCCTTGTCCATGATTACGAGGAGACCTCTATTCCAAGCATGAATGACATCAAGGCTGCTCGTACATAAACACCATTGGTGACCTGATCGAGAACATGGCATCGTGGATCTTGTAAGACGTAATTTGAAAATTCAACACCACGAATAACTGGTCCTGGGTGAAGCAAGATGCCGTCTTCACGAAAGTGATTCAGCTGATCGCCCCCGATTCGGTAACGATCTCTAAAGTTCGCAACTGTAAGACCGATGCTGCGCTCATCTTTATGCCGTTCAGTCTGAATTCTTAAACCCATTATAACTGACGCCCATTGAACCGCCTCATCACGGTGAGGAAAGTGTTGAACATCCTGCCACAAAGAATCTTTAGGTCTAAACTCTTCGGGAGCACAGTAAGCGACTTCTGCACCTAGGTTTCTTAGAAGTTTCAAGTTCGAGTTTGCGACCCTCGAGTGCAAAACGTCACCCACCAACAATACTCTCTCGCCCTCAACTTGACCTCTGTACTCACGAATAGTGAAGGCATCGAGAAGGGCCTGAGTGGGGTGTTCTTTTGCACCTAAACCAGCATTGATCACTGGAATCTCTAGGGCTTTGATTGCCTCTTCGGCATCTAAGTCTTCGTTAAAACGACCAATCAGTAGGTCGGGCTGCATTGCAGCCGCGTTTCGGATAGTGTCACCAACCGTCTCACCCTTTTGCATGCTCGAGATTGACATGTTGTCGAGCAACACAACTCGCAGACCCAATCTTAAAGCTGCCAGCTGAAAACTGGTACGAGTTCGAGTAGAGGGTTCTTGGAAAAGCAAAGTCACCACTTTTTGACCGAGGCTATTCGGTTTAATGAGGTGATCGATTCGACCTTTTTCTTCAAACTCTTTTTTAAAAAGAGCGGAACGATCGAAGATCGCAATAACGTCTTCTTTGCTTACATCTGCAGTGCTAAGGAAAGGCTTTTTGACTAATGACATCGCCGGTCAATATATAGAAGGCCCCTATGCCAGTCAATCTCATAAGACCCAGAAGTCGCAATGGATTTCGCAAAATCGAGGGCCAGTTCAAGAGCGCTTTAAGCAGGATGGATTTGAGCCGAAAAACACAACTCAAAGGCTATTGAACAGCCTTCAGCACCCTTCCCCACCTGAGAGCGGGTAGCGCCGACCTGGCCTCTTTTGGCCAGCTCCAAGAAACCCAAACCATACTGATTCTCGCCTCTAACGAAGCTACCGGCACCGCGCCATACGACCTCGAATCTTTAGAAAGATCTCGATGATCTGACAGCAAAAACACATGACCAGGGCCAACAATTACAGGGCCAAAACTCCTATTCGCTTCTTGGCCAGCTATGGCAATCTGGTGCGACATTCCCAAAACAGACTCGGTTAGAAGCAAGCCTGATCTGTGTTCCTCTGGTGAGCTGTATTCGGCCATTTCTCCATTTAGAATTAGCCTCTCCCCTTGAATTTCTACCCTATCACCCGAAAGTCCCATGACTCGACTCACACAACTTGACCGAGCGTCACCAGGGCACGGAAACATCACCACATCTCCTCGACTTGGCTTCCCTTTACCGATTTTTGATCCTGATAGCGGAATTCGAATGCCAAATGGCAGGCGGTACGCCACAGCGTAGTCTCCAGGAAGCAATGTCGGAGACATATGATCATTTACCACCTGCATACTCGAAATAACGAACAGCCTGACCATCAGAGCCAGTAGCAATGTCAGTACAATACCCTCAGAATATCTCCGCAAGAATTCTAGCGATTTCAAGAAAGGCGAAGGAGAACTCAAATCATTTCACCGAGTGGCCGAATCGGCTCCATCTAAGCTCAAGTGGGTTACACAAAAAAGACAAAACCGGTAAAGTTTCATCACAACTCAACCAAACAAAAGTCGCCCTGCCCAACACATGATCAACTGGCAAAGGCCCCCAAAACCGAGAGTCTTTTGAGTTATCTCGGTTGTCTCCCATCATAAATATGTGGTCATCGGGGATTTCAATTTCAAACTCGGGCCGATCACCACCTAAGATTTGCATGGTTCGATACTTGTTATTACCGTTGTCTTCCTCGAAGAATTCTAGCCCACGAAAAGGTGCTTTAACATCGTCTGCATCAACGGCGTAGTAGCGACCTTGATCTTCTTTGTCGACAACTTCGCCCAGATCACTTCGCTCGATGACTTCGCCGCCTACAGAGACTCTCCCGTCTGAGTAGAACTTTAAAGTCTCGCCAGGAAGCCCCAGTACACGCTTAACCATGAAGTAGCTCTCATTTTTGGCCCGAAAAACCACGATGTCGCCTCGCTCTGGGTTGTCGCCCTTCCAAAGCCATTGCTTTGAAAAGGGAACCCGCACCCCGTAAGCCAGCTTATTTACGAGAATGTGATCATGCACAAGCAGGCTTGGGATCATACTGCCCGAGGGTATCACATACGGCTCAACCAAGAGCCAACGCAAAGTTAATATAGCCAATACGGCCAGTGCGAATGATCCAAAGCTGTCCATAAATCCGGCTTTTTGGTTTTGACTCAAGAGCAACTCCTCATTGTGCTTTAATCAACATCGTGAAAAAATCGAGACCATCGAACTGTAGTAGGATCACAAAGAAACGTCAGGATCGGAAGAGTTTTTTCACAACTCAACCAAACAAACATGGCGCGACCAACCACATATGATCTCGGAACATATCGAAAATCTTCACCGCCCAGAATGGAATCTGGGTTTGCCACGGTTAACAAACCGTTCAGCGGCTCTGATTCCACCGTTTTAATTTGCCGGGCCGACACATTGTGCTCCAAACCAGGAGACAAGGCTTCAACACCGACTTGGCTTGCTTGACCCGGCTTAACTGAGACGGCCTCAGTGGTGCGGTACCTTCTGCTCAAGCCCCGAATCAGATCTGTTTTCACAACTGTACCTGCTGGAACCTCGATCGGCTCTTTCAAATCTGATTGCATGCTAAAAGTCACAGAGCCTTTGGCTCTGCGCTCACGGGAAGCCCAGTGTCTGCTGTCTTGCGAATTGTCACGGTTGTCACCCATGACAAAGAAGTGCCGATCAGGAACCCGAAATGGCTCGTATTCAATTTGTCTCGAGCCCTGCTCATTCAGTAGCACACTGTAGGTCGACCGACCGATTGACTCTTGCCAATGAGTGTAGTCAGACAAACCGTTTTGGTCGCCAATAAAGCTCTTGTCGCTCAACCACTGCCAATCCGCTTTGACATCGCCTGCAGGCACCAACCTCTCGACCACTTCACCGTTGATATAAACGTAGCCTCTACGGTACTCGATCAAATCACCTGGCACACCGATGACTCTCTTGATGTAGTAGTATCGAGGATCTGCTGGGTAACGAAAAACTACCACGTCGCCTCGCGAAGGTTCGCCCCACTGAAACAACCAATCCGAAGTAAAAGGCACTCTTAAACCGAAACTGGCTTTGTTCACAAAGATATGATCGTTGACTAACAAAGTAGGCAACATACTACCCGAGGGTATAACGTAGGCCTCCATAAAGGCCCAACGAATGCAAAGCGCAAACGCGATTGCTAGAAGCAGAGAGCCTGTACCCTGAGAGATCAGCTTCTTCATTCGCCATCTACCTTTAAGATAGCAAGAAAGGCATTCTGAGGAATGTCAACCTTGCCAATCGACTTCATTCGCTTCTTACCCTCTTTTTGCTTCTCAAGAAGCTTTCTTTTTCGAGTGATATCTCCACCGTAACACTTGGCTGTTACGTCTTTGCGAAGTGCACCTAAGGTCTCACGAGCAATGATTTTTGCTCCGATAGCTGCTTGAATTGCAATCTGATATTGCTGCCTAGGAATGAGTTCTTTCAACTTTTTTGCAAGGCTACGGCCCCGCGAATCGGCCTTTGACCGGTGAACAATTACAGAAAGAGCGTCTACAGAGTCACCATTAATCAAAATGTCTAATCGAACCAGGTCAGACTCTTCGTATTCAAGCAACTCATACTCCATTGAAGCATAACCCTTAGATAGAGACTTAAGCCTATCGTAGAAGTCCATAACCATTTCATTAAGAGGTAGCTTGTACTCGATTATAACTCGACCGTTACTCATGTATTCCATTTTTTGTTGAACACCTCTTCGGTCTTCACAAAGCTTAAGCAGGTTACCCACAAACTCATCCGGAGTGTGTAAAGTCAGCTTCACCATCGGCTCTTCAAGATGATCGAGCATTGTCATATCAGGTAAGCCCGATGGGTTCTCTAACTCAAGAACTTCACCATCGTTTTGATAAACTTTGTAAACCACACTTGGAGCTGTCGTTATCAAGTTGAGGTTGAACTCTCTCTCTAGCCGCTCCTGCACAATCTCCATGTGCAAAAGACCTAAGAAACCGCAGCGAAAACCAAAGCCAAGAGCTGCAGATGTTTCTGTTTCAAAACTCAAACTCGAATCGTTAAGCGCCAGCTTTTCAAGTGCTTCCTTCAAAATTTCAAAGTCGGGCGTTTCGACAGGAAAGATCCCCGAGAAAACCATCGGCTTCATTTTCTGAAAACCACCGAGTGCCTCTTGTGCGCCTTTTTTGGCATGGGTAACCGTGTCTCCGACCATCACATCACGAATGTCTTTGATACCACTAATGATAAAGCCAACTTCACCGGCAGAGAGACGGTCTAAGTTCTGCGCAAATGGCGAAAACACACCAAGCTTAAGCGCCTCGTACTCTACGCCTGTAGACATAAACTTGATCTTGTCGCCTTTTTTGAGAGAACCCTCAACGACTCGCACAAGTGAAACCACACCCTGATAAGGGTCAAACCAACTGTCGAACACAAGAGCTTGTAGTGGCTGTTCGATGTCGCCCTTCGGAGGCGGAACATGGGCCACGACCGCCTCTAGAATATCTTCGATACCTTGGCCTGTTTTGGCTGAGGCATGAATTGCGCCCGTGGCATCAAGACCAATAGCCTCTTCAATCTGCTGGGAGACACCTGCTGGGTCTGCTGCCGGCAAGTCGATCTTGTTCAAAACCGGGATAATCTCAAGATCGTTTTCAATCGCCAAAAAGACGTTCGCAATCGTTTGGGCTTCGACACCTTGAGCGGCATCTACGACGAGTATTGCCCCTTCACAAGCTGCGAGAGAACGAGACACCTCGTAAGAGAAATCAACGTGGCCCGGAGTATCGATCAAATTGAGTTGGTAGGTTTCTCCGTCTTTTGCCTTGTACATCAATCGAACAGTTTGAGCCTTGATTGTGATTCCTCTTTCACGCTCGAGATCCATGTTGTCGAGAAACTGGTTTTTCTTCTCACGATCTGAAAGGGTTCCAGTTTTTTGTAAAAGTCCATCAGCTAATGTCGATTTGCCATGGTCGATGTGGGCGATGATTGAAAAGTTGCGGATATTCTCCAATTTCATAACTGAGATTTCTTACTTCTTATTGAGGTTGAGGAGCTGATTACTAAACACATCCGGAGCCATCAATGGTAAATCGAGTTGGCCCGGGATGATATGTGCATGTTGGTTTAAAACAGAATCAATGCCCTGGCGTATATACTCGGCGACCGGCACCTTTGTTTGCTCATTGAGAGCCTTTAGCTTGGCTTGTTGGTCTTCAGTGATGTAGACGGTAGTCGCGATCTTCTTTCCCATGGCAGGCTTAGTGGTAATCGATATTGCCATATGTTGCAATCGGCAACCTCGATAGCAGCATCAGAGGGCTGGGAGCACAGCGTTGGTTTGGACTTTGCAGTTTTTTGAAAGATGAGTTGGGTGAATCTTAAATTAATTCAGATATTTACCTCATTGTTGTCAGCTCTTGTTGTAGCCCCAACCAGGGTTAAGCCAAATGAGCTGATGCCGTTTCTCGCCCAATTAGGGCCCATTCTGCCTCTTTTGTGTCTTTCTATGACCCTAAAGGCCAACGCCACAGTCAATATTGGCACCTTTGATCTCTCCAGGAATGGCTTGGCTTGCCGTGGGCAGCTCAACCCTGCATCGTCGGTTTATCAGAGCGGCAAACTGCTCGATCTGCATAGCCGAATGATGTGGAAAAGGCTAAAGCAGACTTTCGACTCCGCGATGACCAACTCTGATCAACTTGAGAGCTATCAACAGTTTTTCGCAGAAGTCGAAGGCTCTCCATGGGGCCAAGATCGACTCGCACTAGCGAAGCGACTAGGCTTTGATTTTAAGAATAAACGGGCACCTAAGCTCACTTCACTGTTAACGAGTATTGACCGTGAGATCGCAAGCCACCTCACCAGCTGGAATCATAACCATCAAACAGAGCTCGGTCGGCAAGATGTTATTCACATAGCTTTTCCTTTTCGAAAGATAAACCTCGAGGGCAAATGGGATTGGATTCACCTTCGCTACCTTGAGCCAGTGCCTCCTGGCTATGAGCCATACATTGAAGAAGAAAATGTCAACTACGTACCACCTGGCAAGGCTCTTTATAAGGCACTTGATGATGGCTACTTTCCACTGTTTGTAGTGAAGAGGGCTGAGGGCGGGTTGTTTATAAACTTCACTCTAGATCACGAAATCTTTGGCCACTTTCTGACCTACATTTTGAGGCCAGACTACGCAGCCTCTTACAGAACCATTGTTAGGCAGGTTGTTGAGGATGGTGGTTGGCGAGACGCCATGAGAACAGGAAGAGCCATTCGCTTGCTTTACTACAACGAAGCTCTCGTTCTCATCGACAAAGCCACTTTAAATTATAGAATTACGAACCTTCCGGTACCTGAGGACGCTAGACCTGAATTTGGTGACCTCGGCTACGCTAAGCAAGACATTGACCGCATGGTGACAGCGATGACCTCCCAAGAGATTTTCAATACCGCAGCTGAGCTTAGGCGAAGCTTGCCATATGTTACAAAACATCTTGGTGGCTTAGTGAGCCAGTTCTCAGGCTCTCCCCACGAATCGATTCCGCATAACAACAACCCAGTATTCGGAGATCTGATGTATCTTGAAGGTCGAGAATGGGAGCAGATCACAGCTTCAAATCTGGCTGCTCATGTTGAATCAGAAATTCGTGAGGAGTTTGCTAGAGTTCTTAGAATGATCTATGCCCTATCAGAGCTGACACTAGAAGATTGGAGCCAGGCCGTAACAGCCGAAGAGCCTCCCCACAACGTCGAACTGTTTCATGCAGCCTTTGGGGTCTCAACAGAAGAGCTTGATTACTTAGCAAACACGGGGCAACTCAAAGGACCACAAATCAACATGGCAGCCGCTTTTAGTCTCAACTTTTGGGATCGCCAGTCTCCAAATAGCCTCCAATAGCTCGACAGAGAGTTGATCTCAGGCATATAGCTTGCACCGCAACTAGTTGAGGAATGAGTCGTGAAAATCTTGGTATTATTGGGCCTTTTTCTTGGGGCCAACCTTACATTTGCAGAACCGACGAAGTGCGGCCCTGAGCTTGAGAAAGGGGGCCTCGAGTCAAGCCGTACCCGAACAGCTGCTCAACTCGGCATTCTCACGCCATTGTTTTCTCGCTATTATGAAGACCCTTTCGTTAACAATTTAGCTCATGACTTATTTGCCTCTAGTGCTGAAATCACCGAGTACCCAGAGTTCGGTCTATCGGTTGGCAGAAACCTGACACGCAACAAGCCAGGCCGAGTCGAGCTCGACATTTATCACATACATTTAGGTAGTCTCGAGATTGGCCAGAGAAGCAATGCGATGAACACACAGTTTGGCCTGCTAGCCGTAGCTATTCAAACCGCCATTGAAAACGAATTTCGAAAAGGAATTCATACAGTTGATCTGAAGTTTAGTGGAATCGTCAATCAGTCACTCTTCGAGCTACTGTACACTTACCTGTGGGCAAACTCTACATTTGAGTTCGAAGAGATCGACTACTTACGCGGCCAACAGCCTACCCGCCATATTCGGCTGAAAATCGAAAATTTTGATCTTTAGCTGTCGACCTAACAGACTAAGCCGACAACTTGAGGTTCCCCTGCTGCAGTAGCTGCAGCTCAGAGGGCTTTATTACAGAGAGGTTACAGCATCTTTCAGAGCGTCAACTTTGTTCAACTTCTCCCAAGTGAACTCGGCTTCTTCACGACCGAAATGACCATAGGCCGCAGTCTTCTTGTAGCGAGGCTTCAACAGATCGAGCTCTTCAACGATACCCTTTGGTGTAAGGTTCCATACTCGAGAAACGGCCTTACTAAGCTTTTCGCTATCGACTTTGCCTGTGCCGTAGTCGTCAACCATAATTGAAACAGGTTCAGCCACACCAATTGCATAGGCCAACTGAACCAAACAACGATCGGCAAAACCAGCAGCCACAATATTTTTGGCTACGTGTCTAGCAGCATAAGCAGCAGACCTATCAACTTTCGAAGGGTCTTTACCTGAGAACGCCCCACCACCGTGAGCTCCATGCCCACCATAGGTGTCGACAATGATTTTTCGCCCTGTTAGCCCGCAGTCTCCTTGAGGTCCACCGATCACAAAACGCCCTGTGGGGTTCACGTGATACTTCGTGTTGGCATCTAGCATGTCTTTTGGAAGAACCTTTTGAAACAATTCTTCAATCACAAAACTCTGAATCTGTTCTTGGCTCATCTCAGGTGAATGCTGGGTAGAGAGAACAACAGCGTCGATGCGCTTAGCTTTTCCATCTTCATACTGAATGGTCACCTGGCTCTTAGAATCAGGTCGCAAAAAATCTGCTTTGCCTGACTTTCTCATGGCAGCTAGCTCTGATACCAACTTGTGGCTATAGGCTATCGACATCGGCATTAGCTCAGGCGTTTCGTTAACTGCATAACCAAACATGATCCCTTGGTCACCGGCTCCCTGCTCTTTTCCGCCAGACTCATCAACGCCCATAGCGATGTCTGGAGACTGATTGTCGATAGAAGTAAAAACAGCGCAGCTTTGATAATCAAAACCCTTGTCGCTGCTGTCGTAGCCAATCTCTTTCACCGTGTCGCGAACGATGGTGGGCATATCGACGTAGGCCTTGGTAGAAATTTCGCCAGCAAGCGTTACGAAGCCCGTAGAAATCATAGTTTCACAGGCCACTCTGCTAAGTGGGTCTTGGGCGAGCAATGCATCTAGCACTGCGTCACTTATTTGGTCAGCCATTTTATCTGGATGGCCTTCAGAAACTGATTCACTTGTAAAAAGGTAGTTTTTCATTGAGCACCTCACTTGCCGTTCAGCGAGAACAGAGCCTGAAAAGACACTGATCTCGTGAATGTAAAAGCTCCGAGGATCTCTCGGAGCAAACAGAAGTAAAGTGTTTAGCAAGGCTCTAGGTAGAGGTCAATATGAGGTCGCAAAGCCCTATTTTTACGCGACTTCCTCTTGTGGCTCCTCACCTGGCAATGACAAGCTCTCATCAAGCTGGTCGAGCTTGCCTTGATGAGTTCGCTCGTAACATTTGTGGTTTTTCACCTTGGCTTTTTTTCTCTCCATTTGTCTCTCTAGCTTGCTCATCGCCACATCAATAGCTTCAAAAAAGTCAGTGCCTTCTCCATGCGCTCTTATAACCGGGCCATTGCCACTCGTGTGCATCTCAACCATCTGGACCCCACCTTCAATTTTAAGAGTCACATCACAGCTGACCGGCTTGAGCTCAAACCTTCGCAGCCTGTCTACTCTCTCTTCTAGGTAGGCTTGAATTTTCTTAGAGGGTTTGGTGTGTCGGAAATGGAAATACAATCGCATGCAGCATCCTCCTCAAGGTTTTGAAATGTATTGGTTAAGCCCTATCGGCAGGATCAGGCCGAAAGTCGAGTGTTCTCTCGCGCGTTGATTATGCAACATTCTCAACCTGAAACAAGACGACCTAGAAAAAGGCCTAGTTTCCAGATTGAGACCTCTAAGTTGCCGCAATCACCTCCGATAAGAATGCGAGGTAAAGGAGGCCTAGATCATGGCTTTGTTAACACGAATCATTGCGATATTGTTTGTCTGTAGTGCTATGACAATTTTCTCAGGTTGCGACGGCAACGGGGCATCTTCAGACTTACCTTTGCAAGACAACACTGACGATGAGAACACTGGCGATGATGGTGACCAAAACTCTTCTGTCTCAGAAGAATTTTTTGTCACACTGAACGATTACGATGAGTCTTTTTATGTCACAACTAATGGCACCTTTAACCAAGACTGTGCAATTAGTTCTACGGCAAGCTCAAGCGAAGATCTCATCTGTATATTCGACGTTCTCGAGTTCGACTCCTATGTTCAATCGATGGACCTACAATACAATGTACCAGCTGAAATGTGCGAATATGTAACCTCTCTGCCCTCTTACCACTGGAACCAAAGCGTGGGTTATGGTCCGACAAATGTGACTCTGGTTTTTACCGATGGTGAGATTGACACCAGCAACATCAATGAATGCTCTATAACAGAGCAAGACGGCACAACAGTAGCTTGCGATTCGGCCATCGAAATACGGTCGGTAGACACCTCCGGGCCAAACTGTATTTATGACCGTTCTGAAGACGACTCAAACTTGTTAAACTGTTGCTTTGGTACCTATGAATCTAATATTACCGCTATCGACACTGCAGCTTCTAGCACCATCGTGACAGCAGCTGATGATGCCGACTGGGGTGGTGGTGATCTGGGCTCTTGCATGGGTGGTGGTTCTGAAGGTGGCTGGGGCGTTTTCTCCTCGACAGAGAGCATACCCGTAAGAGCCATTAATGAGGTCGACGCTGATGGTGTGAATTTATCTCTGCCTCTTGCAAGTAATGCTTCTCAACTTCAGTCAGGCTTTTCTTATCAAATCAACTGGGCCGAAAATTCATCGGGTGAGCACGATCACACTGGGTACGGCGGAACGGGCAGTTCTACACTGCCTTATGCGTTTGAACCCATCAATGACCTAGATGAGACCACAGTGTTCTCAACCAATCACCCTTACCTTTTTGAGTGTTGGGATTCTGCCCGAGAGAGAATTCACCGCATACGAGTCTACCTAAGAGAGTGGAACACTTTAACTGAGTTCTTAGCCTACGGTACCAGCAGTGGAAACAGCAGTGATTATGACCCTCACGTTTTTGGTATCGAGGGAACCGACTGTGGTAATGACGCCTGGGATGGTAACGATGGCTGTAATGACTATTCAGACTTTCAAGACATTCTTGATGAGGCTGATGACGGAACTCAAGATGGGACGATCAACACCTACGACACGACGACTCCCGACGCCACAGTGCGAACCTACTGGTTCCCGAATATAGTTTACTAATCTCATTTAGCGAATCAAGATCTTGCTTAGAAGTACTTTTTTCTCTTCGAAGACGGCAAGATCTTAAGTACATCACGGTACTTTGCAACTGTTCTTCTGGCGATCTTGATGCCATCTTTTTTCAAAGCCTCCACGATCTTCTGATCTGACAGAGGATGCTTAGGATCTTCTTCTGACACCAATTGCTTGATTTTCAACTTCACAGACTCACTTGCTAGCGAGTCGCCATCAGTTTTGCTGATGCCTGAATTAAAGAAGTACTTCAATTCAAAGATGCCCCGAGGAGTATGCACGTATTTGTTTGTAGTCACACGTGACACAGTCGATTCATGCATACCAATGTCATTGGCAATGTCTCTGAGAATCATGGGCTTAATGTGAGCAGGCCCCATATCAAAGAACTTCTTTTGATGCTTCACTATACTTTCTGTCACCTTATAGATCGTGCGCTGTCTCTGGTGAATCGACTTGATCAGCCAAACGGCAGCTCTGAGCTTGTCTTGAATGTACTCTTGGGTCTTGTCACTTGAGCGCTGGTCGCCCTTCAAGATGTTCTTGTAAAGGTTTGATACCCGCAATCTTGGCAGACCGTCTTCATTTAGAGATACCATGTACTCATCGCCAACTTTGTAAACATATACATCTGGGGTCACAAACTGAGTGTCTGACGACATAAATGATCGACCGGGCTTTGGCTCCATCGACAAAATAATCTTACACATGTCGATCACTGTCTCGAGCTCAACGTTCATGGCCTTCGCGATGCCATTGTAGTTTTTCTTTTCAAGATCCTTGAGATGATTGTTAACCAAATACACCAAATCGTTTGTATCTTCTTGCAGGTGTTTCGCTTGAATCAGCAAACACTCTTTCAAGTCACGAGCTCCGACTCCAGCGGGGTCAAACTCGTGTATAAATGGCAGCATCTCCTCTAGCTCTTTGGGGTCGACGTCCTCTTCAGCCGCCACTTCCGCTAGATCTGTCTTGATGTAACCATCGTCATCAATGTAACTGATCAAAATGTTGACCAAAGCTTCTTCTTCTTCGTTGAAGCCTGCTAGGTTCGCTTGCCAGGTCAGATGATCGCTCAGAGTTTGGTTCGCCGAGATGAAATTCTCGTAATTCATAATCTCTTCGTTGCCACCGCCCATAGAGGCTGGAGGCTTAGGGTTCGACTCGACATAGCTCTCCCAATCGAACTCTTCTTGGCTTCTTGGGTCAGGGTCAGCTTCTTTCGCTGGATCTAACTTTTCTTCAGAGGCTTGACGCTCGTCTTTTATGATCTCTGCTTCACCCTCGACGCTGTCTTGCACTTCTTCGAGCACTGGGTTCTCTATCAATTCATTGCGAACGGCCTCTTCGAGCTGAATTCTCGAAAGTTGCAGTAGTTTAATTGCCTGTTGCAGTTGAGGTGTCATCCTTAACTGTTGCGACAGCTTCAAACTTGTTTTGAGTTGCATAGCCATAATTAAGACTCCCTAAAGCCTGAAATTCTCTCCGAGATAAAACTTTCGAGCCACTTCAGAGTTTGCAATCTCTTCTGCAGTGCCCTCGACTTCAATCTTTCCTTCTTTCAAAATATAAGCTTTGTCACAAATACCTAATGTCTCTCGAACATTGTGATCCGTGATCAGAACACCAATCCCCCGACTCTTGAGCTCAAGAATGATCTCTTGAATGTCATTCACCGCAATTGGATCAATACCAGCAAACGGCTCATCAAGAAGTAGAAAGTCAGGTGAACCCGCGAGAGACCTTGCGATCTCCACTCGGCGTCTCTCCCCGCCTGAAAGGCTATAACCGTAGGATTCTCTAATGTGCTGAATCTTAAAGTCATCGAGTAAGCTCTTCAATTTCTCACGCCTTTGTGAGGGAGACATACCCTGCGCTTGCAAAGCCACCATGATGTTCTCGCTTACCGTCAATCTTCTAAAAATACTCGGTTCTTGAGCTAAATAGCTCAAGCCCACACGGGCTCTTTGATACATGGGCAAACTGCCGATCATGGTCTCATCAATACTCACAGAGCCTTCATCAGGTCTTACCAAGCCAACAACCATATAGAACGAGGTCGTTTTGCCCGCACCATTCGGCCCAAGGAGACCAACTACTTGACCCGACTCAACTTCGAAAGAGACACCCTTTACAACTTTACGTTGTTTAAAAGACTTCGTGATGCCTTTAATACTCAGATGCTTCACTGCTGAGGCCCTCTCTTCATCGAATCTTCTTCAACTCTTGCTCTCACTTTTTGAACCTTCACCCGCTTGCCACCGTTCAAAAAAACGATCTCTTCACCAGTCAACTCGTCGTTGTTTTGAACAACTCGAGGTGCTCCTCGAAACACGAACTTCTCTTCTTCAAACAACACTTTCACATTGTCTGAAGTGGCGTACTTTAAAGCGTCGCTAACCTTTACACCGTTCTTTACATACATCGACTCCACCATTTTGTTGGTCTTGTCGTATACAAACTCCGCGTCAGGGCCAGTAATTCGCATGTCTTCCATGTCGATAACAACGTTGCCATGAAAGCTAGCCATGCGCCTTTTACCGCTAAGAAGGGCCCTCTTCGAGCGAATTCTTGCAACCTTTTCGTCTTTGACAGCCTTTGAGGCTTTCACTTTGTCTAAAATCTCCATTCGTGAGACGGCAACGTTCGCCTCCATACCTACGCCAGACATCTTTAATGAGTCGCCATTTCGGTCTCGCGGCCCAGTAACTCGCACCTTGCCTGGGCTTGTTAACAATCTTGAGGCAGAGGTGTAGCGAACTGTCTCACTACGAAACACATAACCATTAGACGAACGCGTGATCACGTTGCCTTTGATTTTCATGTTCTTGCTCTCTGGCTCCACAAAGCCCTCTTTGCCTGTCACTGTAAAAAAAACTCCGTCATCTCCTGTGAACACGGCTTTCACGTTTGCCAGTGTCCAATCTTGCTCACTACTAAAATCAAAAGCCTCGTCTGCCCACAACTCCCATTCTTTCTTGCCCTCTGAGGTGCCAACTGCGTGGGCCCCTTGCATGGCTTGTTTGAATGAGTCGTCTGAAATGCTCTCGTCGTCGATACCCTCAGCTTCTGTAGACTCTTCTGCTGTGTTGATCGAATCGGGTGCAATGACCACAATCTCGACAACCACCAAAAAGAGTAGGACTCCTAGAATCCAACGACCATACTTCTTCAACAGCCCTAACTCCTTAATAATATTATCTCACCGTTGGCATGAATCTGGCAAAGATTGTCAGAAACTTCCCAGAAATTCCACTGATTTTTAGACCTAGACGAAATCAGGGCACAGCCATTGGTCCAATCTGAGACTTTTATCGTTTTCACCAGTAAAGCCGGTGTGTTGAGTTGCCGATGAATCAGTATGGCTAAGTGGTTTACTTTTCACAATGAGCGCATAGAAGGCCCATTTTCTACCGATGAGCTCAAGCAGAAAGTGCAATTGGGCTCCGTAAGCTCAGAGGCTCTGGTATGGGGCCAAGCACAATCCGACTGGAAACCACTGAGTTGGTGGCACTCGAACTTAGATGAGCTGCTATCTAGGCTGCAGAACAACTTTGATGACCGGCTTTGGCACTACGCTATGCAAGGCCAATCCTACGGGCCCATGTCGAGAAAACAGCTCGTGTCAGAACTCAAAAAAGTGACGGGCGATCCCAACTCGGCTTTGATCTGGACAAAAGGAATGCCGAACTGGGCACCAATTCACGAGTTTCACGATCTGATGGATGAAGTTGGCGTAAACCGTAGGGCCTACCCGAGAGCGCCAATTGAGGGCAAAGTGATCATTAATCTCTCAGAGAGTCAGACCATTATTGGGCAGTTGAAAACAATCAGTGAAGGCGGCTTTGGTGCATTGAACGTTTCGGGCTTAGTCGCTGGTACAGAAGTGGCAATCGAAATTCAGTCTGAAAGTATGCCCACAGTGCATGCAACTGCTCAGGTGCGATACGTATCTGAAAGTCAGTTTGCTGGCTTTAAATTTTCGCAGATCAACCGCGAGGCTATATCAAGAATCGTGTCTTATGTTAAAGGTGCCGAAGCTTCAGCCATTCGGCAAGTTTCTGCAGCCTAAAGAACTCACACCAACATAGCTGTACGAAAAACAAGGCTCCTTGAGCCATGTCTTCAAGACATTAAAGCCTACACACAGAAACAAAAAAGCCCTCAGACTGAGAGCTTTCTTAAACACGCTGCTTTTTCGGCCTAAAAACCTAGGAGGCCTTCTTTTGATTCAAACCCACTTCTTGCTGCTCAGCTAGATAGATCAGAACTTCGCGCAAACTGTCAGCTGATAACAAAAAGGGATCAAAGTCTTTTGAGATCGAGAACCGCTTCAGTGTGTTAACCGTGTCAGCCTTGTAGCTCAAAAGTTCCATAGACCAGTGTGCAAAATCCCTAACAGCCACATCAGCCATCCGCAAAATGGTAACATCCAGGTGCCTAGGGTCGGTTGCAATCTTGTTGTACAGTTTTGAAACGTTAGACCTAGACCCTTCAATAGCTTGTAAGAAGTGAGTTCCATCACAAAACAGGACCCCGGTGATATCTAAATCTCTATTGTTTTTGGCTGAGGCTTCTTGAATCATGCGGGCCCCATTGTCTGGAAAGTTCTCTCGATCAATTCGACTCGCATAAATTAACTGAACAAGGTACATAAACCCTCCCTATTTAGGCTTAGTTTTTAATCGGGCTGAACAGACCTCAGGTTGAGTCAAGTTATTGTAAATACCCCGAAACTCGACCGGCTTTGGGGTTTATCGGGCTGTTTAAGATTAGGTTAAACTAGCTGGGTCTAACAAATGATCAGGAATTCACTACGTAAGCTAGAGATCCAGCCCACCGATCTCTTCTGGTTTTTTCACCACGGCAAAGTTAATTTCATATATGCCTGCTTCGGTGACGGTGTACATAATTTTCTTTACGGTAAGGAAGTCAATTTTGCTATCGGCTTGAATGGTGATCTTACGGAACTCATCGACTAAATCTTCAGGTGACTCACCCTCTCTCGCCTCTGATACGGCTTTTTGAATCTGAGCACCTAGACGAAGCTTTTCTTCTTCACCTTCTTCAATCAAGTTCTTTACGGCTTTTTCAACTTCTACAATCATCCAGTCTTTCGACTCTTTGACCAATGCAAAAGTGGCCACTTTGGTTTCATTCACAAGAACATTTTGCTCTGTAATCACAACGACATTCGACGGCGCTAATTCTTTTACGGTTTTTGCTTGTGGCAATTCAACAGCTTCAGGCATGGGTAGAATTTGATCTGTCGTCGCATAGTTCTGCAACAGAAACACAACCAAAACAGTAAACATATCAACCATCGCGGTCAGCTGTAAAACGGCTACCGCACTTCTTTTGGTCGACTGAACATGCCCTCTTCTCGCTCTTTTTCCGGGAACACGAATCGCCATTAGTTCGCTCCTGCTGTTGCCACAGAAATCTGCGGAAAACCTGCCGTCAGCAAAGCATCCATTCCATGAATTAAAGTCTCGTATGGCAGCTCATCAAGCACAGTCACGACTGAGTCTACCTTTTCGGGGTAAAGCTCTTTGATCTTCTTCAGCTCTTCAACCAGTCTCTCAGTATCGTAATCCCCACCCTTTTTTGGCACATTGGTGGATTGACGACCCAATATAATTCGGTAGCCCTCTTCTCTCACGTCGAGGCGAAATGGAATCTCAGCTTTGGGAGGGGGTTCCGCCCTTTCTTGAGCTGTTTTCTTTCCATATATTGAACTACCGATTTGAATCATTGAAACTTGCGTCCATACAGCCGTGATCAAAAGAAAAATAATCAAGACGCTCATCAAATCGATGAAAGGTACAATGTTGACATCAACATTTGCTGATCTTTTGTTCGATCCACCTGAATCATCTATATGAGCCATAAACTGTGCTTCCTCTTAGATCTCGGGTTAGTCTTTAACCTTATCGCGGTTCGCCACGACTAGATTCATCATTGTCATCGAGCTCTCTTGCATGTCATTGATCGCCTTCCCAATTTTGATCTGGAAGTAACCAAAAGACACAATCGCTATAATCGCGACAAGAAGACCGAAAGCTGTGCAGTTCAGTGCTTCAGAAATACCCTTTGAAAGCAACGCGGCTTTCGTGGCATTGTCGGCCTGCTCAACGGCACTAAACGAAGTGATCAAACCGATGATCGTTCCCATCAAACCGATCAAAACCGCAACGTTACCGAAAACAGCCAAGAACGAAGTCCAGCCCTCTAACCTTGGGGTTTCTCTCAAAACGCTGGCATCCATTGCGACCTGCACCTCTTCATCTGGTCTACGGTTCATCACCTGAACTAGGCCTGACTTCAAAGTGTTTGTCAGAGGAGTCGGTCTCGAATCACAGAACGAAATGGCCTGTTTGACCTCGCCCCTTAGAAGCATGCTGAATAGGTTCTCGTTGATGCTTGTCTTATCAACAGTAAGTCGCTGAAGGCTAAGTAGCCTTTCGACAATCAAAAAAAGTACAATCAAAAAGACTACCAAAATGATGATCATTACCGGACCACCTTGGCAGAAAGATTTCATTATAAAGTTGCTGTACTGAGCGCACTCATCAACAACCTGTGTTGCTAACTGTTCTTCCACGGTTCATTACCCCCTTTTATTGCGAAGTGAAAACAAACGGATACGAAACCTGCCCAATTGTGCCTGGTGGTGGTTCCGGAAATCTCCATGTTCTCAATCGCGAAATAATACAAGACGCCACTTTGTTTGAGCCAAGGGAGTTTGATTTCACCTTTGCTTCAGTGACTTTTCCTTTTTCTTCTATGTTCCATTGTAGAACTAGCTTACCGTACATATTTGGCCGGCGTTGTAGCTCTCGCTCATAGCACGAACGAATGGCCCGTTTGTTATTCAAGATCACTCTTCGAATGGCCTCTCTATCCATTGAGCCCACGAACTCTGCAGCTTGACCGCCGACGTTGATCTCAACCTGACCTTTGGTTCCAATACCACCAGTACCGAGACCATAAGTGCCTGTGCCTTTACCCTTGGTTCCCACACCTGCGATACCGACAGCTTGCTGGCCTTTACCACCAGCGCCGGTATCTTTGATCTTGGTTCCCAATGTGTCACCAGCTCTGTTCTCATTATCACCGGCGTAACCTGTGGCTTGATCAGCCATTCCCATCAATTCGCCAGAGCCGCTGAACGCTTTATCGAGCTTCTTTTGTGCTCCTTTAGAGCCAAATACGCTGAGCAAACCTACCTTACTCGGGTCTGGCTTTCGGCTCTTCATATTGGCGCCTTTTTTCTTACCAGTCTTAATAGCTCCACCAGGGCGAGCTGAAGTCACCTTTTTCTTAGTCGACTTGGTCTTTTTAGGAGCAACCTCTCCTGCTTTACCAACCTTACCCGCCTTGGTCTTAGAAGGAGTCTTCGTCTTCTTTTGCTTTTTAACAACTTTGACTACTTTCTTAGGTTTCTTCTCTGGCTTTTGTTTAGCCTCAATAATCTGTTTTTTAATTCTCCTTGGCGGCCTAAAGGTCACCGTGGCTTTTCGAATTGGCTCTTCAAGCCTCGCCTCATCATTCAAGTTTGTTGGCGAGTACAGGAACATATAAACACCAAAAATCGCTGACACAACCGCGGCTAGAATCACTCCCGTAACTTCTGACGCTGTTAGGTCTAAGAATGGCGCAACAAGTGGCTTTTGGGTTTCTGGCACATAGCGAACGTAAACGTTAATAAGGCCACCCTGAAAACCAATTCGAACCATCTCGCCCTGAGCAAGGTCGATCTGATGCCCCACCTTGTTCGCCTTGAAACGGTTGGCTTTTGCCAAGTCTGCGAACGAAGTCTTGCGATTTTGGTCTATCAGATCACCTGGCGTATTCGGCGCAACATTCACCGATGCGAGTGCTCCGATTTCTACTAAAGGATACGAGCTCACGCCTTGCATGACCGGCACAACAATATCAGCCTTTTCTGATGAGCCGATGGTGACGACACCTTTGTTATGAAAATGATGAGAACTGATAATTCTCTCTTTCCACGCCACTACCACCTCAATGACCGTACCCTTAGATGGCTTCAATATCTCGATCGCTTCTTTTTGGCTAGGTGGCGCAAAAGTCTTTTTGGTCTTCTTTACCGGATTCGGGATGCCTCCGCTCGGCGTAAATGTCACTGTCTCTTTAGTGCGACGATCTTCGACTGTCTGTGTGATTGGAGTGACACCAGGGTCTGTCAGCTCAGGAAGTTCCATTTGACCAGGCTCAGTTAATTCAGCTTCCATCTCCATTGCCGGGTCAGTCTTTTCGTCAATTTCTTTAGGCGCGGCAATAGGCTCAGGTTTTGGCTCTACTTTTTTGCCCTGATTGGCAACAGGTGGCGGTTCCCAGTCTTGAGCAGACCGCTCTTCTGCTTCTTTATGTCGCAATTTTGCTTCAGCGTCTGAACTGGCATCAGGCTGTTTTTCTTCGGCGGCTCTTTCTTGAGCTGCTTGCTCTTTTTCAGGTTCAGGCCGAGGGTCTTCTTTCTTCACAGGCTCCTGGCTGGCAGGTTCTTCTTTAGCAGTTTCAGTCTCAGTTGGCTTAGCCACAGTAGTGACAACAGTGCCGGCCTTTGGAGCCAAAGAACCTGGCTTGGGGATGCCAACGAAAAACTGAATCTGATAGGGCCCAATTTGAATCTCATCTTCAGACTGAACCTCAGCCTCTAAGACTTTTTCTCCATTTACAAAGGTGCCAGACTGAGTGCCCATATCTGAAATGACATATTTTCCATCCTGCTCAACAATAGCAGCGTGGAGTAGTGATACATCTTCATCTTGCAAATCTACCTGTGCCTCTGGGTTGCGCCCAAAGACAATCTGGGGATCAGTGAATTGCTTCACCCCTTCAAGTTTGCCATTGAGATATATCCGAAGTACGACAGGTTGTTTCAATTTTTTCTCCCGGTGTGTCTCAATTCTTCTGAGGTTCTTTCCATTTCGGGAATAAAGTTCTTTCTAAGTTTAATGAGCCTCTTAAAGTTGAATTGCTTTTTCTGCAACAAATAGAACAATTCTGGCTTTTTCACTTCACCTTCAATCAACTCATCCTCAAAATCGATTGTAGCTTTACGCTTGTCGTTTTGGGCCAAACCTATAGAGGACCAAAGGCCAGTCAAAAGCAAAAAGCTTACAGCCATAAGTGTAGTCTTTTTCTTTTGCACGGCAAGCCTCCTTACTGACTTTTTTGTTCCTCAATTGCTTCGAGCGCAGCCTCTAGCTTCTTAGCCTTTGCTAACAACGCTTTGTCGTCTGCTACAAATTTGAGCCGCGAAAGAACTTTTCTTCCCTGCTCAGCTTTCTGCAAGTTTTCGATTAACAAAGAGGCAAAGTTGTAAAGCACTCCCACATTACGCGAGTCTGCCTCAAGAATCTCTTCATAGACTCCCTTTGCCTTCTCAAACTGAGCGGTACCAGCCAAAGCGACGGCGTAATTGCTAGCCACTTTGATTGCATCTTCATTTCTTTGCTTGATTTGCTGCCGAACAACACCATAGCCCTCTTCTAAGGGTTCAACAGCCCGCGGATAATCCCCATATTCGACGTAGATCGAACCTAAGTTCGCCAACCCAATCTCATAATCAGACTTGAGTTCAATGGCCTTTTTAAAGGCATTGATCGCTTTTCTCTGCTCATTTTCAGACAGATGAATGATACCAAGATTATTATGAATGGTATGTGAACTTGGATGAGCTTCCAGAGCTCTGCTAAGCACGATCTTCGCCAACCCGATCTTTCCGCGCTCTATATAGTGTACGGCAAGAGCATTCAAAGCCAAAAGATTCTTCTGATCTTTTCCCAAAACCCTTGAAACCGCGAAGACGAAGCCTTCGTCGTCTTTTATTTCTCTCTTCTTAAAAATCTCTCTAATATCTGATTTCTCTACCCTTACTTCAGGGTTTGCCGAACTTCTAGACACTGATGATGAATCATTGTTGCCATCAAACTGAGCATAGCTTGTATCGACAATGCTTATGGATGCAACAATAATGAAACAAATCAATCTCACCACTAGTTCTCCATCCAGTCAGGTACTTTGGTTAAAAACACTTCAAAATCAAATCTACGATACTTCTCACTGTCGATGTTGTAGAGCTCGGTTCGAGCGATCTTGACCCAGCTATTGTAAGCCTCAAGCTGCTCGGCCTTTTGAATAGCAGCAATGTAGTTTTCAACAGCTTGATCCTGAAACGGCTTTGCCACACCAGCAATTGCGGTTTTGTACTGCTGAAGACCCGCCTTATCGAGACCCTTTGGCAAAGGAGCGTTGAAAATTGCCGCGCTCATATGCTGATAAGCTTGGCCAATCAAAGCAAGAGATGCAACTATCTGAAAACCATCATCATATTTAATGACTTGTTTGAGCTCTTCTTTCAGCCTGTTTATGAGACCAAGCTTTTTATCTACAGCTCTCTTCTGAGCCGCTGGGCTATTGGGAATCTTAACCCGTCTCAGTTCTTCATAAGTTTTGTAAACAAGCTTAAACTTCGACTCCGCAGCGTATGAGACTCCGAGGTTCTTTGTTTTGCTCGACAATCGGCGCTGAATGGCCACTGTCTTTTTGTACCACTCTTCGGCCTGCTTCTTACGCTTTCGCCTTTCATAGATCTTGGCTAACCGATAAGAAGCCTCAATAACACCACCGGCATTGATCGGGTTACTATTCATGTACTTCTCATACCAAGCAGTGGCTTGACGAAGATTGTTACGACGCTCCCAGATTCGCCCTATCAAAAACAAAGCCTCTTTTCTCTCAAGATTTCGGCTCTTTCTAAAATACTGGTCGTAATTGCGAATTGCAGCCGTGTAGAACTTCATCCCGTCTCGAATGACCGCTGCATTAAAGTAAAAATTGGCCGACTCTTTGTCTTTCTTGTTCTGGGCGGCGAATCGCTCAAACGCTTCTGCAGCCTTCTCATACTGACCTGTTTTTTCGTAAAGCGAAGGTGTGATTCGCTCAGACTTTTTCTTCAGAGCGAGATCTTTGCCTTTTGCTCTACTTGAGATTATCTCATACATCGCCAAAGCTTTGAATAGGTTGCCCCCCTTCTCATAACTGATAGCGGCGTTAAAGAATGAAGTCATAGCAAGGTTTGACTTCGGGTTCTTTAGTGCGAAATTCTCATAAGAGGCGGCAGCCTTTAGGTAATCTTTCGACTGCTCCATTTGCTGGGCCTCGGTGAAACTTGCTCGCTCTAGAATCGTTCGAATCTGCGCACCAACAGGAGAGATCGCGAGCTGCGGTATCGCCAAGATCTTTCGACCAGCTTTTTGGAGACCAATGTAGTCTTTCTTAATGTTGTAGATGTCGAGAATCAAGTTGGCCGAATACTCTGCGTATTTTGTTTTCGGATGCTGCTCCACTATTTTCTCAAAACGCTCAAGGGCCTTATCAAACTGGTTGTAATAGTAATAGATCGAAGCCAATCGGTATTCGATCGCTACACTGTTCTCACCATTCGGGTACTTTTTGACATAGTTCAGAGCCACTTTTTCAAACACCCTTAGGGTCTTGTCGAATGGAACTGGCTCTGTTGTCTTGCCAACAATCTTTTTGATCTCTTCTCCAGATGGCAGGCTCTTCTCCAAAGCCAAGATTGAGTTTAGGTTGGCCTTTTCGTAGTACTTGCTATTAGGCGAAGAATTGACAACCCACAAATAGTGATAGGCCGCTCGAGACCACTTCTGCATATCGAACAGAAGCTCTGCATAGAAAAAATGCATTTCATCAAGGCGGGGCGATTCTTTAAACGTCGTGAAGTAAAGCTCATAGCCCGTTGAGGCTTGCTTCTGAGAATAAGCCGCTTTCGAATTCTGTGCCGTCTGATGCTGTTGAAGAATGTAGTTGCGCAGCGTGGTCTCAATGAGCTGGCTTGCCTTTTTAATTAAATCGGGTTTCTCTGCATTGGCTTTCGACCAGACACTTTCTGGCCCATAGTTTTCAATCCAGTTGTAGAGCTCATCTTTGAAGACCTTGTTGTTACCTGCAGCAATGTACATGGTCACTATTTGATACTGATAATCATATGCTTTTGCAGAGTTTGGTCTCCAATCGATCAGCTCTTTGAAGACTGCTCGCGCTGACTGTTTGGCACCCGTATCTGAATAGTAGTAGGCCAATTTCTCTAGCATGTTGTAAACAGCGCGTTCTCCCGCAACCTTTCTGAAGTAGCTACGAGCCCCCCCAGCTGACCCGACCTCGGCGTAAAAGATGATCAGATCTTTCAGTGCTTCTGAGGCCAATCGAATTCGACTAACACCACCCTGACTGTCTGCGCTCTTCGCTTTACGACCAGCAGCTATCACGCCTTCGAGTGATCGCAAGGCTTGCTTAAGCTGCCCCACTTTGTACTGACACCATGCTGCTTTATACTTGGCAAAAGAGAACAGTCTCGAGCGACTATTTCGTGCCACTTTGAGGTAGTGCACTAGAGCTTTATCCCACTTCTCATTTTCAAAGTAGAATTCACCTAATGCGAAGTTCGATTGGTCTACATAGGGGCTTTTCGGAAACCTCTTCGTAAGTTGCTTATAGAAGCCTTCACCCTTAGTTGTCTGATTCAACTCAAAGTAGTTATATCCCAAGAAGAAAAGAGCCTGTGGTATCTTCTTGTCTTTTGGAAACTCGCGCATAAAGTCTTCGTACAGTTTAATTGCCTCTACGTTGTACTTCTGAGCGGGCTTCAAATTTAGCTTTGGCCGACTTCTTCTCTTCTTTTGCTCATAGGCTTTGATTTGGTCATCGTAGTTTTGTTGCAGGCGATACTCGATGAGACGGGCCTTTTCGACATATTGCTCAGCTAGCCTCAACCACAGCTCACCTCTTTTCGAGCTTCTACGAAATCGATTGGTCAACTTGACTAGTTGGCGGATGCCCTCATCTGTGATTTTCTCTAGCTCGGCTTCGTTTGTGCCCTCTTCATAGTAAAGCTTACCACTTGAAGGCGGCTTAATTTTTCGGGCCCTCACCGCGCTCGACTTCTGCATCTTCTTGAATGTTGGTAGCGAAGATCTTCTTTTGTTGAGATTGACTCGCTTTGCATCTGTCTGGATGCCTTTTAAAAGATCACCTACAGTTTTGCTTTTCTGGGCATAGGTTGGCATCGACAGTAGCACCGCTACTGACAAAACTCCGTTCAACCCAATGTGCAATGCCTTACTGACAGGCTTGCGTTCCAACATAATGGTAGTTCCCCAACTCATCTAACCAGTACTCTCCACGGAAAGGCCAATACTCGTAGCCATTCTGTATGTAGTAATCGCGGTCAGACTTTTCATCAACTTGCTCTGTAGGAAGATCTTTTTGTGAGATCTTCTTTTTCAGCAATTCTTTTTTGCCATTGATCATTTCGTAACGAATGAATCCCTCTTGCTCAAAAAGATCAAACAGTTCATCTTTAATCGTCTCGAGATGTGTGCGAATTTGGCGCCCAGCTCTGTCGCGAGCCTTTACCAACCGTGTTCTTAGAACGCGTGATGCATACTTACCAATCGATGAGGCTCTCCAAGATGCAGGCATCGATTGAATTCTCTTTCGCTCTTTAAGCAGCTTTTTAATGTAACTGTAAGAATTTTGAAAGTCACCCTCTTGCAACAATCGCCTTGTTACCAAGAATGGGATCTGAAACTTACTCGTGTCGAGATCGTCACCATATCGCTTGTATTGAATCAAAGCACGAATGACATCCTCAAAGTAATCCGATGCCTTAGGCCTTCGGTCAAGCATCTTATCAATTCGAACAAAGACTGGCCTGTAGATCTTATTGAACAGGTTAAGCACCTTGTCCATCTCTTGGTATTTACAGATATACAAGTAGACGATCGATCGTAGCAGCAATGACTCCGGAAGATAAAAGTCTTCGTAATATGCTGAGTGAATCGAGTGAAAATTACTAAGGGCAGATCTAAACCGGCCCGACCTCAACATCGCCCAACTCGACTCGAACAAAGTGTCATGCCAAATTTTAGTGTCACGAGGCACTTGCCTGTAGAACTGAACAGCACGGTCCCAGTCTTTCGCCTGATAAGCAATTCGTGCCCGACCAGCTAGAGCTGCGACACGTGCCTTGTCTGTTATACCCTTGCTGTTTCTAAAGTCGATAAGCTCATTAAATGACGATAAGGCCTTTTTGGCTTTGTTTTGATTCGCATAGGCTAACCCTTGCTGATACTTAGCAGATGAATAGAGACTGCTATTTGAAGCCACTCGATTAAAACTGCTCGCAGCCGCTGAGAACTGCCCGTTTCGATATTGATACTCACCGATTCTGTAATACAGCATATCTCGGTGCACCCTCGGGAACTGGCTTACCTTTACTCTCGAAATCGCATAATTCAAAAGCGTGTCATCACCCAGGAAGTCGGCGGCAAGTGATAGCTTTTCAATCGCTTGCTTTAAGTACTTACTCCTACCCTCTTTGATAACCTGAATGAACTGGAAGGCAGCAACCTGATTCATTCTCATCTGAAACAGCATGAGCCCCAGAATGTACTTGATCTGCATCCTTCTCGATCTGTACTTAGGCGAATAGCCCAAGCGAAACAACGCCATGGAGGCATCTTTATAGTTTTTCTGCTTCGCAAGCCTCAGAGCATTAACAAGGTCGTTGCCAGAAGTTGACGAAGAGCCACGGCTTCTTTGAGCAACCAGTACCTTTTCACCTTCAAAGCCTTCTAACATCTGCAAGATCTGCGATTCTGAGTCAGCCGTGGGATCAATACCAAACCCCTCCGCTTGAACTTGTGCTGCAAGTGAGACCGCTAGAAACAATGCTATTACACGTGTGACTTGAGTGATCATCTGTAGGTGGCCTCCGGAAAGAAGAAACTCATGCCTATCATCAAAAACAAATCATCTTGGCTATTAGTTATGGTTTCATCGTTGTCATCAAGTGCTTCGGCTTGATAGAAGTTCCAAGAAAGATCCCAACGAACTGCCATACCTTTCGAAATCGCAAACACCTGGCCTGTGCCGATGTGGATCGTAGGCTCTTGGTTACCAAGGTCAGTTTTTGTGGTTCCTCCCCCAAGAGTGAAAAACAAATCAAACGGCACGATGTCCCTGTTCAACCAAGTCATCTTTCCATAAAGAGGAGTCCACTTATATGCCAGGCCAGCATAGTTCTTGGGAGTCGTCAGACTCTTGGTCTCAATACCACGCTCTTGCTCTAGATTTGAGGTCACGTCGCGCTCAGAGTTCGAGAGAAAGTAGTACTGCCCAACGACTCCGTGCTTTTCGTTAAAATAATAGGCGATTCGAGCCCCAAAACCTAAGTTGCTAAAGAAAGGGTTATTCACACTTGCCATTAATGAACCTGAAAATTCAAAGCGACCCGTCTTAGGTAAAAACCTTCTCTGAATTACAGCAATGTCACTAAAGGGCTCAAGTGTTGCAAGATCCGCCAATCTCGACGGCTCAGGTATTTCTTTTTGTTTGATTCTTTTACCTCTAGTTCGGCGGGCCTCTTGTTTGTCAAAAGTATCGTAGAGGTTTTCAACTTCGCTTGATTCTTTCTTTTCTTGAGCATCATCAAATTGAGCCAATGCAGCTGGTATCTGACTCAGAACACAAATCAAGAGTAAGCACTGAACGTAACGAGTCAATTTCACTAAGATGTCCTTCAAGTTGAATGTAAACTCACCCTAGGTTATCAAAATGATTAAGAGAAGCTAAACGACTCAGTGCTGAATCTAGACTAAGTGCTGACAGTGACTGCACTTTTTCTAGTTGCCTCGATGATAAGAATTGAGTCAAAAAGCTGATTCATACTAGCGCTTTGCTCGACTTAGGTCGATCAAATCAAATTAGGTTATGCGAACCTAGTTTTTGCTCTGGCAGCCTACGAGAGATGATAAAGTTCGTTAGCAAACCAAGATTTGATCTGCTTGAGAGCTCATTGACACACGCTACTTTAGACCTAAGGCCTAAGACTAAAGTGCTGATGCAAATTTAAGGTTATCAATCAAAGAAGAAACACTAAGCCAGCCGTCAAATAGGTATTGAAATACAGCTGGTCATCAAAATCTCCTGGATCTGGTGCACTACCACCCGGAGTTAAATCTTGTGAAGTTGGGTCTGGCCCCTGAAAGGCAACTAGCCTGAAATCAAAGCGGAAGGCAAAACTGTCACTGAAGTAAAACTTTTGAGCAAACCCAGCATTAACCGCAGGTACTGAGCCTCCCGAGTCGTAACCCATCATACCAGCACCCACAAGCCCGACTAGAGCTAGGTTCATCACAGACTTTTTTGTTAAGCTGATTTTGCCGTAAAAAGCCTGAATCTGATAGTTGGCCAAGAGTAGACTTTGCGGAGCAGGTGCTTCGCCCGCATCGAATGGGTTACCCAAATTGTCAGCAGTTCTAAGCTGCTCTCCGTACTGAGAGAGGCCCGACATAAAGAAAAATCCAAACAAGTTAAGAGCGTGAAGTTCAGAAAAGTGATAAGTGCCTTGAAGGTGCACATTAATCGGGTTGTAAAAAGGCTCATTCAAAGCTAACCCTGCTCCAGCGCCAACTTCGATTCTTCCCTCGGTGACTACAGCACGGTTCAAAACCCCACGCTGGTTCTCAAAAACCGGCAAGACTGTCTCAGTGGCAAGTTCCTCTTCGGGAAACTCAATAGTATCAGCGATCGCAATATTGGCAGTGGTCACGCTACAAAAAAGAACTGAGGCTACGATTTTCTTAAACATAGTCACTATGTTAGGGAACAAATAAAGAAATTGAAAATCTTTACTGAAGCTCACTAGCCGTAGGTCGCGAAGCGAATTGCATCTGCGCACCGATTGATGACTAGTCTTTTTTCGATGTCGCTACCTAATATTAGCTCGCATCAAATCTTGAATGTGCAACACCCCAACAGGCTTCTTCGGGTCGGCACTTTGAGAATCTACAACATAAAGAAGATTAATTCGAAACTGCTCCATTAAGAACAATGCTTTTTGAGCCAACTCTGATGCTTCGACCGTTTTGGGATTTGCCGTCATGATGTCTTTTGCGACTCCCTCGAGGTGCCCCTTTGATCGACCAACACAGCGACGGATATCGCCATCAGTTATTGAGCCTACAAGAGCCCCTGAACTGTCGACGATCGCGGCCGTACCTTTTCCATAGCCGGTCATCACAACGATCACCTCAGCAACAGGCGTATCAGGGCTTACGAGCGGCAGTTCATCATCTGAACTCATCACATCGCTAACACGAGTGAGCAACTTGCGCCCAAGAGCCCCACCTGGGTGAAACTCAGCGAAGTCTTGCTCTTGAAAACCATTTCGCATAAACAAAGCCATGGCTAGAGCGTCTCCTAGTGCCAAAGTCGTAGTCTATGATGAGGTCGGAGCCAACTTCAGAGGGCAAGCCTCTTCAGCTACTGAGATATCGAGCACTACATTAGCTGCTTCAGCCAAGGCGCTCTCTTTTTTACTAGTCAAAGCCAATAGCGGAATGTCTTTGCGAGCGCAGAAGGTGATCAAGTCATTTAACTCAGTGGCTTCTCCACTGTAGCTAATTGCAATAACCGAATCGCCTTTCGAGATGACTCCGAGGTCTCCATGAGAGCTTTCAGTCGGGTGAATGTAGAGGGCGGGGGTTCCGGTACTACTAAGAGTGCTCGCGATTTTGCGACCAATATGACCAGACTTACCAACTCCGGTGAGAATCACCTTGCCCTCAGTCGCAATCAGCATGTCGCAAGCTTTAACAAAACTCTCTGAAAGGCGATCTCTTAGATCGCTTAGAGCTCTTATCTCAATATCTAGAACTCGTTTCGCCTCTTCAATGTCGAGCTTCATAAACTACTTCCTCTGGCTGAAAACTATGCGCGCATTGCTTTTTGACTATTTCGAACGGTCTTTCGCGCGCGCGCCTTCTTCTTCGGCGCAGAGCGAGTGTTCAAGCTCCCGCGGCTCAAAGAAGCCTTCACGAAGTCGGTAAATAGAGGGTGAGCATCAAGAGGCTTCGACTTAAACTCTGGGTGAAACTGTACACCTACAAACCAAGGATGCTCAGTAATCTCAATGATCTCTACAAGGTCTCTATCTTTACAGATTCCAGACAAAGTCATACCGTTCTTCTCAAAGATCGGACGAAACTTGTTATTGAACTCATAACGATGACGGTGTCTCTCATGGATCAGACTATCACCGTAAATGTCACGGGCCTTGCTATCTTTCTTCAATGAACAAGGGTAAGCTCCCAACCGCATTGTTCCACCCATGTCTGCGATATTTTTTTGCTCTTCCATGAAGTCGATAACCATGTTTCGCTGGCCCTTTTTGGGCTTGTCAAATTCGCGGCTCGTGGCATCTTTGATCCCACAAACATTACGTGCGAACTCAATCGCGGCTAACTGCATGCCATAGCAAATTCCGAAGAAGGGAATCTCGCTTTCTCTGGCATACTGAATCGCCACCATCTTACCTTCGACACCCCTGGCACCAAAACCACCAGGCACCAAGATGCTATCGACGCCCTCAAGAGCGCCGTGAACGTTCTTTTCGGTCAGCTTCTCTGAATCAATGTACACAATATTCACACCGGTTTTGTTCGCGATACCGCCATGAACCAAAGCTTCGTGTAGAGACTTATAACTTTCTTTTAGATCGACGTACTTTCCAACAATACCAATTGAGGTTTGCTGCTTAGGGTGAACTAATGTGTCTACCATCTTTTCCCAGTTGGTCATTTTTGCTGAAGTGGCCTCAAGGCTAAGAGCCTCGACCACCTTGGCATCAAACTTCTCTTCATAAAGCACCAACGGCACTTCGTAAATTGAGTTTGAATCTGTAGCGGCAATGACGCGCTCTGGGTTTACGCTGCAAAACAGACCAATCTTAGACTTTACCTCATCAGGAATCTCTTTCTCACTTCGACAAATCAAAAAGTCTGGCTGAATACCAATCTCGCGAAGCTCTTTCACAGAGTGCTGAGTTGGCTTACTCTTGAGCTCTCCTGCCGCTTTGATGTAGGGCACGTAAGTCACATGAACAAAAAGAGTGTTCTCTACGCCCACATCAGCTCTCATCTGACGGATAGCTTCAATAAATGGTAGGCCCTCGATGTCTCCCACAGTTCCGCCGATTTCAACTATCGTGACCTCGGCACCCTGAGCAGCTTCGAAAATTCTCGATTTAATTTCATCAGTGATATGGGGGATCACCTGAACCGTACCACCCAGATAATCACCTTTTCGCTCTTTGCTAATTACCGACTCGTACACCTGACCAGCTGTGAAGCTGTTACTACGGTTCAATGATACGCTCGTAAACCTCTCATAGTGGCCAAGATCGAGGTCTGTTTCAGCACCGTCGTCTGTCACATAGACTTCGCCATGCTGAAGTGGCGACATCGTACCCGGATCCACATTGATATAAGGGTCAGCTTTCATTATTGAGACCTTAAGCCCTCGTGACTCAAGCAGTGTGCCCAAGCTCGCTGCTGTAAGCCCTTTGCCAATTGATGAGACAACCCCTCCTGTCACAAAAATGAACTTTTGCACAAGTGGGTTCGATCGCGACTTCAGTGGTGATTTTTTCTTGGTCGTCTTCTTGCTGGTTTTTTTTGTGGTCTTCTTAGCGACTTTTTTAGCGGTCTTTTTCTTGCTGGTTCGCATGGATTTCTTTGCCATATTTACCTTTTACTCCAATAGAGATTCGACTCTCTCAATATCCTCGGGATTGTCCACTCCGTGCAAGCCCTGAGTGACAAATTCCACTCGAATGCGCTTACCCAAATGAAGAGCCCGTAGCTGCTCAAGAGATTCTCCTCTCTCAAGCTCAACAGGGGCCTGAGCACAAAGCTCCTTTAAAACGCTCTTCTTGTAGGCGTACAAGCCAATATGCTTCCAACATGCCAAATCAGACGGCGGCGCGTCAAGGCGTGAATACGGAATCGGATACCGAGAGAAATACAGTGCATCTCCGAGCTTGTTTTTGACAACTTTTACCACGTCTTGGCTCTCGAGATCTTGCCTAGGAATCTCTGCACACAAAGTCGCCATGTCGACAGTCTCATCCTCATGAAAAGGTTTAATCAGAGCATCCAAATGCTGAGGGGTTAGCAAGGGCTCATCGCCTTGAATGTTCACAACCACATCACAGTCTTCATTCAAAGTGGCTGCATAAACCCGGTCTGTGCCAGTCGGCAAAGACTCGGCTGTCATGGCCGCCTCAACACCAAGTTTTCCAGCTAGGTCGAAGATGGGCCCATGATCTGTGGCCACGATCACTTTTGATAAAAGGCTCGACGCTTTTGCCGCCTCGACAACCCATTGTAACATGGGCTTGCCTTTGATCATTGCTAGTGGTTTACCCGGAAACCTCGTCGAGGCATAGCGAGCCGGAATAACAGCAACAACATTCAAACCTGATAAATTCATCTTTGCCTCACTATGATTTCTGAACCCAATTTTTGAAAATATACTCTTCAAGTTCGATGGTTCCCCGCTTTTTAGTCGAGGAAATCGCCATCACTTTTTCAGGGCCGACAATCTGCTTTTTAAGCTGCATTGCTTTTTTTAGCTCATTACTTTTCAACTTGTCTGACTTCGTAAAAGCTGCGATTACCGGCCGGCCCAAGGACGCCATAAACTCGCAAAGGGCAGCTTCATCATCTGACCATTTGCGCCTGATATCTGCGACCAGAACCATTCCCACGATCGTGCCTCTTAGTGAAAAGTAAGTCTCAAGCATTTGTTGCCAAGCACGCACCTCATCCCCTGACACGGCAGCGTAGCCATACCCAGGTGTATCTACTAAGTTGTACTTTTCGTTCACAGAGAAAAAGTTCAGCAGCCGAGTTTTGCCAGGCTTACCACTGACCTTGGCGATTTGAGCGCCATAAAGTGAGTTGATCAGTGATGATTTACCGGCATTCGACCTGCCGGCAAACACAACCTCTGGGTGACTGGCCTCTGGCCAATCTTCTGGAAAGACAGCGGACTTGATAAACTTGATCGACATGCGCGAAATAATAACACAAAAATCTATCCGAGATAGGTCGAATCTCGG
>JABSOQ010000011.1:0-18485 GCA_013216195.1 Bdellovibrionales bacterium | reverse complement strand
TTTTTCTATATCCATCACTCCACGAACCCCTTTAATGGCGTCTTCTTCACCTGATCCCCATACCGGACACATTCGTCACCGAACACCCCCTCTGCGATCTGGCCTCACGGCACAAGCTTTGTATGCATGGAAAGCAAATCATCCGTTGAATTGGAGGCACAGTTGCTACAAACCAAAACCTTTCGCTCAGACAATAACGACAATCAAAGTGTCGGTTACCTGTACCTTCCCAAACGATCAGGCAGTAATGAGGTCATTGAAATAAATGAATATATTACAATTGGCCGAGACCCTCACTGTTTACTCGAACTCGAAGACCCGTTCGTTTCAAGTCGGCATGCTAGAATCGAGAGAAATCAAAAAGGCTTTATTCTGCGTGATATGAGAAGTCGAAACGGCACCTTCATTAATGGTGCAAAAGTGGCTGAGGCGTTTTTGGCCGACCGAGACATGATCACTCTGGGCAACACTCAGATCCAGTTTCGTTTTCAAACCGAAGATGATGATCAAGAGGCTTTCTTACAGAGTCAAAACCCAGCCTGGCAGGCTCAACTTAGTCGGTTTCCAAGCGTGGCAGAAAGTGAAATGCCCGTGCTAATTCTTGGAGAGTCTGGCACAGGTAAAGAACTTATCGCGCGCACTCTGCACAGACTTTCTAGTCGCAAACATGCACCCTTAGTCAGTGTGAACTGCAGTGCGCTTGGCGACTCCCTCGTAGAGAGCGAACTCTTTGGGCACAGAAAGGGCAGCTTTACCGATGCAACCCATGATAGAAAGGGAGCCTTCGAAAGTGCCCGTGGCGGCACGCTGTTCTTAGATGAAATTGGCGACCTCCCTTTAAATCTACAGCCCAAGCTGTTACGGGCGCTTGAGAACCAAGAGATAAGGCCCGTAGGTTCAGACGTGTCAGTTAAAACCGATGTGCGAATAGTCGCTGCCACCCATCAGAATCTGCAACAAAAAGTTATCGATGGTGACTTTCGAGAGGACCTTTACTTCCGACTCAACGTCGTTAAGGTCACTCCCCCACCGCTTAGACACCGCACTGAAGACTTTGAAACGCTATTCTATCAACTTTGCCGAGAGTACAAAATTTCATTCAGCCAATACGCTATATTGGCATTGAAAAAACAAGACTGGCGAGGAAACATTCGTGAACTGAAAAACTGCATCGCCAGAGCCAAAGCTCTCTTTGGTACCAAAAGAGTTACCGAAGATGATTTGCCAACCCTACTCGACACCCAACCTGTTTCAGCTGGTTCGAGCACGGCTCACTCAAGTACTCTACCAGGCTCACTAAAAGCCATGGAAAAGCAGATGATTATCGATTCTCTGAAAAGAAATCGTGGCAATCAGCGAAGGTCAGCACTTGATCTTGGGATGCCAAAGAGCACCTTCCATGACCGCGTTAAGGCTTACAGCATCGATACAAAACAGTTTCATTGACCACCGAACCGAAACTATTTTCACACTTGCGCCCCTTGAGATGCGCTTTTGACACAATTGCTGCAAGAGTGTGTGAAATAGCCATCATCTAGAAACATCTCTTTGTGTTAACAATTCAACTCTCGCTAAAGAGGCCAGCTAAATTGACGACTTTTTGGCCTTAAGCGAGATTGAGAGCACTGGCGCTGACCAAGACTTGGCATGCCGCTAATTAGGGGAGGAAATAAAATGAAATCATTAACCAAATTATCAAAGACTTTGCTTGTTACTCTAATTTCAATAGCTGCAATCGCACCTCATGCCTCAAATGCCGATACGCTTGAGTGCCAATGGCTTAAAACTGCCGAACTGGCTGAGGGGTTCTATATGCCCGCCAAAATCACGATGAAAATGAATACTCACAGTGTTGACTTTGTCGAGGACACTTTCACTTCGCGTCGTTACGAGCCATGCTGGATTGGTAACCATTCAAGCTGCTACTTCGGGTTTGATTACGAAAGAGACGAGGCCTGGAGCCTAGACGAAATCAACCACTCTGCAGAGGGCACCACTATGACCATCACCTCTTCTTGGTATTGGACAGCAGAAATGACCTGGAGCTTCTCTACTCGCGTTTCTGAAATGCAAGCCGGCGAAGCGACACTTGCTAATGTCTCAGGTGATGATGGCGATGGCGTTTGGTTTAACGATCAAAAGTTCGCTTGCTCAAAAAAATAGTATCGCGACAGAGGTCATGAACAGTACGCTGTAGCCTCTGAAACTTTCAGGGTTTGGTCACCATAAACTTGATGAACACACTTTTGACCCAGCCCTGAGCCAATTCTTTGTTTAACTCAGCTCTTATTCTCTCTTTCAACCTCTCTTTGCCTTTTTCAGACTGAAGAGACTCGTAAGTGAATTGCTCAGCTGTTCTTTGAATAAGGTCTCGCAGTTGAACCTCTCGACCTTTGAGCTCTCTTGCTGCATCTTTTGAGTCGACTTCAACAAAGAACTCGAATGCTCCCATGGCCTCATTCAAAGAGCTAACACGCTTCTTAAGGTTCACTACAATTTTGCTAAACAAAAAACTGTGTCGAGGCTGAGGAAAGGCCATCAAAAATGGGGTGGTCTCACTTTTAATATTGTAGCTCCAAGACTGATCTGCAACCGTGGCCAAAGATGGTATTAGCGACTTCTCACCTAAGCTCATCCAGTCTTGCTTCATAGTAAAGTAAATCAAATAGCTCGTCGCACCGGCGATAAACACAAAAGACCAAATGAGTAACTTTTCGCCCTTTGTCTTTTGAGAATACTGCCAGGTTACCGACTTTTTCCATGTTAGAAACTTCGAAAGGCTGAACTTTATGTACTCGAAAGCGGTTCGAGGCGCCTGCTTTGCAAATGCCTTGCTGACTTCAAAACCCGATAGTGCCTGCCTCTTGAACCACAGCACAATACGCCAGAACAGATTTTGAACCCCGCAATAAAGTCTTGAAATGAATTTAAATACTGGGTTTGAAAAAAGCTTCTTTAGAGCTCGGTCTTTCTTGGCTTTCAAGGTCTCTTTTGAAAGATCGACGTCAACGTCAACACCCATACCTGACTGGTCTGAAGTCTGGAACTCGGAGCCACTTTTTTCAAGCTCGCTCATCTCTCCAGCGAACTCAGGAGCTTCTTCAGCCAAAATCGCATTGATGTTGTCGAGCGAAATGACGTCTTCTGCTCCAGAGTCTTGGTTGTTGTTTGGCTCACTTGTTTGATCGCTCATAATTTGATTATTACAAAAAAACTCGGGGACTTGGACTTAAAAATCACTGTCTCTCTCCGATACGTTCTTTAGGAGGCAAGGATGACTCTTGTATACAGAATATTCGGTTGTATTGTTTTTTTCGCTAGCCTTTCGGCTTGCAGTTTTCTGCAAAGACACCCATCGAGCGGTTACTCAGACTACGGAGCTCTTGGAGGTCACGACAACTTTTTTCAAAAACAGCAGCAGTACCAAAGCGACCAAGCTCGGCAGGAGATCGAGTCTGAAAGAGGCTATGCCCTTAATCCTGAAGAGCAGTCACTGATCGCAAGGAGACTGCAAGTCAAAGAACTTGAGACCCAGTTGCGCAATGCTAATGAGAAAAAGCAATACTACAACTACAAACACTACCTTCAGTCAGACCAAGACCGAATCAACTTTTTGAGCCTGCCCTCAGCGCAAGCGAGAGAGCAATTCGCAAATAGTAGAGGCCTGGCTTCAGCGAGAAGCAGTTTTTCACCACAGCATATCGATATGATCGACAACAAAGATATAACCGTTGGTATGAACCAAGAGGCAGTTCGACAAAGCTGGGGTGATCCAGACATAGTGGAGATCGCTGGAAACCCAGTTTACGGTAATGAGCGATGGAAATACTCTAAATATGTCTCAAGTGACGCTGGCTACGAGCGACAGGTTCGGTTTGTGTATTTTGAAAACGGAATCGTAACGGGCTGGGAAACACTTTAGCACTCAGACTTCAACAACCCTTGGCTCTGTTGGTTTTATTAACCTCTTGCCCTCTTCCGGAATGAGCAGACTCGAAGAGTAGTAGTTCTTGTTCGGGCCCTTTACTTTCCAGCGAAAACGAATCTCCTCAGGGCGATACTCAAGCTCGCCGAGATACAGGTCTTTGCCGCACAAGTGATCTATTTGAATTTCAGGAAGTTCTATACATCTGATCGTATAAAACGGGCTTCCATCAGAAAACTGCACATTCATAACAAACTCAGACTCGCGCACGTAAAGGTAATGGCGACGAGTTTCAAAGTTGACCTCGCCACCCTTACAGATTCCATTTTCAGAGTAAAGCAAACGATTGTCATCGAGGCGGTCAAAACTAGCGTTGCCAGAAAACAAATACTGAGTGCCATTGTTGTGAGAGATCTGCCTTTGCACTATCCAGTCTGTGTCTTCAAAGGTTTCAAAAAACTCAATCTGATTCAAGGCGACCTCTTGTTATCTAATGGGCATCATCCCAGTTTTTCCCCCAAGACACGTTAACCTTGAGAGGCACTTTCAAGCCTACAACATTCTCCATTATTGAGGCAATAAGCTGAGACTGTCGCTCTAGCTCTGAGTCTGGGCACTCGAAGATGATTTCATCGTGCACCTGCAGCAGGGCTGGCATGGTGACATTGGCATAAAGCTCAATCATAGCGAGCTTCATGATATCACTCGCAGAGCCTTGCACTGGCGCATTGATCGCAGCTCTCTCGCCAAAGCTTCTCATGGCTGGGTTCTTCGATTTCAGCTCATCAATATAGCGTTTGCGGCCAAAGATGGTTTCAACGTAGCCTCGACTTTTGGCTTGCTCCACAGTTTCATCCATGTACTGGCGCACGCCTTTGAATCGCTTGAAATACTTATCGATGATCTCTTTTGACTCGGTTCTAGAAATTCCGAGAGTCTCGGCGAGCCCATAAGCACCTTGACCATAAGCGATACCGAAGTTGACGGCTTTAGCTGTTCGCCTTAGGTCGCTGGTAACTTCATCTAGTTTGACAGAGAAAACCTCAGCAGCGGTAGCGCTATGAATATCGAGATCTTCTTGAAAAGCTTTTTTGAGCCCAGGGTCATCTGTCATGTGGGCCAGTATTCTAAGTTCAATCTGACTGTAATCAGCTGAGATCAAAGAGAGGTTCTCTTTAGATTGAAAGGCTTTGCGAACCAATCGCCCACGCTCAGTCCGAATCGGAATGTTTTGAAGATTCGGGTTTTGGCTCGAGAGCCGACCTGTTGTTGTTACAGCTTGCCGAAAATGAGTGTGAAGACGACCTGTAGCCTCATCAACAAGCTCTGGCAAAGCATCAACGTAAGTCGATTTGAGTTTGCTAAACTCTCGGTACTCCATAATGTGTTCGATAATCTCATGCTCTTCTTTTAATTTTTCAAGAACATCATTGTTGGTCGAAAAGCCTGTTTTGGTTTTCTTACCAGGCGTGAGCCCAAGGTCTTCAAAGAGCACCTTCGATAGCTGCTTAGGACTACCAATATTAAACTCACTACCAGCATGTTTATGAATTTTCTCCGTTAGGTCCGCTAGCAGTTTTTCTAAGTCTTGAGACTGGTCAGCCAAAACTGCTTTGTTCAGATGAATACCATTGAGCTCCATGTTGGTAAGAACCGGTACGAGGGGAAGCTCAAACTTTTCGTACACCGCAACACCATCAACATTTTCAAGCTCACCGAACATGATCTCTTCGAGCTCTCTCTCCATAGAATAGTGAGCGGCTGCCGATAGATCTTCAACTGGGGTTTTGCCTGTGTACTTCTCATAGACTTTGCCTATCTCAGGCACCGAGCTTGGTCGAGAGACATAACAGGCTAGCATCGTGTCCCAGCTGCACTGTTGGTCTTTAAGTTTTAGAGCCTTCCAAGCTTGCTTTACGTCAAAACCCTTCCACTTCAAAAGCTTTCTATCAAGTATCGAAGCCGCCTCTTCGAATTGATCACTAGGCAGTTTCAATAAGTCTGCGCCCAGCCCCATGCAAACAGACTCGCCCCAAACAAAAGCCCAAAGTTCAGAGTAGGGTTCAATGCGATCACCGAGTTCTGTCGCTGTAACTTCGACTTCTTTAATTTTTTCAACTTCGATAAAGCCAGAAGCTGAACCTTTTTTGGCGGTCGATTTCTTTTTTGTAGGAGCCTTCTTTTTAGTGGCTGGCTTCTCTGTCACCACCGAATCACTCATACTTTGAGATTTATCAGATGCACCATCTTTACCGAGAAGAGTTCTCAAAAAAGATTTGAAACCTAGCTCTTCAAGAAGCGTCTGTGTCTCTTGTTGGTCCATGTCTTTGAGGGCCAACTCGTCAAGGCCCTTAACGATTTCAACGTCGGTTGCAATGGTGACCAGTTCTTTAGAAAGATAGGCTTCATTTTCACCATCGATCAGTTTGGTCTTCGTGCCCTTGGCCGAGATGCCCTCTACGTTTTCGTAAATGCCCTCTAAGGTTTTGTACTCAGTCAGTAACTTCACAGCACCTTTCGGACCAATACCTTTCACACCTGGTATGTTGTCACTGCTATCGCCAACAAGTGACAAGTAGTCGATAAACTGCTCTGGCCTCACTCCCCACTTTTGCTCGACACCCTTCACGTCGTATCGCACGTTCTTCATAGTGTCGTACATGGTTACCTTCGGACCAATCAGCTGAGCGAAGTCTTTGTCTCCACTCACGATTACGACCTCGACACCTTTGTCTGCACCCAGATGAGAGAGGCTCCCGATCAAATCATCAGCTTCAAAGCCTTTTTGCTCGAACGCTGGAATACCCAACACCGAAGCAAGCTTCTTAAGGTAAGGAACCTGTGGCACCAAATCTTCAGGCATGTCACTGCGATTCGCCTTGTATTCAGAGTAAAGGTCATTGCGAAAGGAGCCATGCTTGGTATCGTAGCAGAAAGCCATGTAGTCGGGCTTTTCCTCCCTCAGCAATTTGATTGTCATTGAGAGAACACCATAGAGGGCATTCGTTGGCATACCATCAGGGTTGGCTAAATGTGGAATGGCATAGAACGCACGAAAAAAGAACGAGCTGACGTCGACAAGATACAGTTTTTTCATACGGAAGGTTTAGCAGCCGAACGCTTACTGATCCAGAGAATCTTCAGAAATCTGTTGTAAGCTTTCTGACTGCAGCACACTGTCAGCCAATGGACGCATCTGGTTCTTACGAGATTGTTCTTCTAACACTGAGAACAAAGCCTCGTATTGCAGTAGGGTCTCTCGATCGGGCTGCCCTTTTCCAGATTCATACTGCACGACAAGGTCTTTTGCACAACCGAGCCTGCGGCACATCTCTGAGAGCGACCAACCCAACCTCAATCTCAACTCTTTTAGTTCAGCTGAACTTCTGTTCACTACGCTATCTGATGTTGACATAATCTGTGATTCCACCCGTCCCTAAAATTTAGGGGCTGATTAGTTATGGAGCAAATCTCACATTAGAAGCTTCAAAACCCATTCTGGTTTCTATCAAATCATAGGTAACACTGGAACCAACTGATACTGACCTTTGACGCTCTGCGATTGAAGTGTAGTGGAAATATATCTCCTGTCCGTCCAACTGCAAAATGTAACCGTAACCCTTAGCTTGGTCGTACCATTTGATTTTACCTATGGTCATTGATCCTCCTTGAGTGGTTTACAAGCTCTGCTGTGAGCTCCTTTTTTAGGCTATTCATAGCCTCATTTCTCCGTCAATCACCCGATCCGCCTGACATTCTATAAGACAGCTTGTATTCGGAATCGGGTTAACTCTAGACCAAGGGCGGGCAGTTCGCCGCCCTGACCCAAAAATGGCCAGCGCCAACTCTCTCTAAATATTTGGTTAAGAACAGTCTTGATGTTTTTACTCTGCCGAATCATTTGGTTCTGAAAATACAAAGACCAAATCTCCTTCATTAACGAGATCAAATCGATCTCTAGCTTGCCTCTCGAGAAACTCAGGATCATTCGACCTCTGTATTTGCTCTCTTACGACTTCAATCTTCTCTTCGTACTGACTAGTCTGGGTTTGAAAAGACTGGATGTTTCTTTGCAAACGCCAAATTTTTATTAACGTTCCATCGAAAACCAAACCCGAAGCTACGGCTAATGCACAAATCAGAAGAACTCTTTTGGGTGTCTGTATGGTCTCGACCGACCATTGAGATATCGAGTGTAGCAGCCTTTTCACTATTTCAGTTTAGGCAGCTCATTTTAGAAGTTGCAATCACTGAACTCAGCTACCCAGACCTACAGATGGCTTATTTGCAGAAACCTAATACGATCGTCTGATTTAACGAATGCGCTATAGCAAATGCTAATGAGAAGTCATTAAGTTGGTAATCTTATTGTTTAGCTCTTGTGTGTAGTATCTATTGTAGTTGACCTCGGCATTGTGTCGGTTACCTAAAATGACAATTTTGAGATCGAGCTCTGGAAGCACTGATACCAAGCTCAGGTAGCCATATTCAAAGCCATCATGCCAAACCCTTTTGACTCCATTTACTTCATCAACAAAGAAGCCATAACCGTATTCGTTTTCACTCCATTTCATTGGTGCGTGAGCTGAAGTCATAAGCTGAATCGACTCTTCTGTTAAAATTTCTGACCGCCCCGAGAACAAATCATCGAGCCAAGTCATAAGATCATCAACATCAGAGTAGAGGCTGTGAGAGCCCACAAACGAAGTGGCATCAAAGCAGCAACGCTTTCTTAAGTCTTCAACTCCGTCGGCATAATTGTAACCATCAGCCATGTACTTGATGTGAAACATACGGTGGAACTGCCCGGTAGACTCGAGAGCCAATGGCAGGCCAAGATAAAGTTGCAAAGCATCGTGAAACTCCATCTTGGTAACAGATTCCACAACGTAGGCCAAAAGCACATAGCCAATATTCGAATACCGAGCCTGCTGCCCTATCTCACCAGGGAACAGGTTGTAGTTTCTGGCCATATCTAAAACGATTGAAGACAAAAATGGCTCATAGGTCTGATTGCTATAGTACTCAGTAAACCTCACATCTCTCATGGCACCGGCTGTGTGTGACATCAATTGATGAAGGGTTACCTGCCTCCAGCCTTCAAGTGTATCTGGGTGAAAGCTATTGGCCTGAGGCTCAATGTAGGTTGATAGAGGTTTGTGGATGTCGAGCTTGCCCAGCTCTTGTAGCTTGAGAATCATAGCCGCGGTGAATTGCTTACTGACTGAGGCAATCATAAAACGCGAGCGCTCAGAGTGGGGCACATCGAACTCGGCGTTGGCAAGGCCTAGGCTGCGTTTGTAAATGACGTCGCCAGCAAGGCGAACTTCGACGTTGCCATGGAAGCTGAGCTCTCGATGAGCCTGCTCGACGAATGTGTCGATGGCTTCTGCAAGCTCGTTATGTGAATCGTTCATAGTCGAAGCAGCGGCCCTCAGCCCCGAAAGCCCCAAAAGAGCCGCCGCCATAAGCACCTGGATTTTGATTCCCCCCAACTTCATAACTCCCCCCGAAGTGTAAAAGTAAATCCTTGTGATGGAGCAAATTGTGCTGGGATGGCTCGGCTCAAGCAAAGTGAGGATACTGTTTGAAACTTCTACCCATGAAGCGAATGCAAAAGGCCTGAAAAATAAAATCAAAACCAATCTGGTACGCCGCTAAGGCGTGATACCCCCTATTAGCAAACCTGCTACTGGCTAACGGCATCAAAGATCCTCGTAGCACATACCCAGGTTTGAGTTGGAGTTGGAGTTGGAGTTGGAGTTGGAGTTGGAGTTGGAGTTGGAGTTGGAGTTGGAGTTGGGAGATCAAATTTTCATTTGGTCAAACAAAAAGAGCAGCTTGTTAAAGCTGCTCTTTTCATCAAAATCTTACACAATTGAGCATTAGCGTTGAAATGCACGCTCTCCCCAGTAACTTCCTCGACTACCAAGCTTCGACTCGATTCTAAGTAATTGATTGTACTTAGCCGTTCTCTCTCCTCGGCAAAGGCTACCGGTTTTGATCTGTTGAGAGCCCATACCCACTGCCAAATCCGCAATCGTCACATCTTCTGTTTCACCACTTCGGTGAGACATCACAGTCGCATAATTTGCCGAAGCGGCCATGCTCACAGCTTGTTGAGTTTCCGTTAAGGTTCCTATCTGATTCACCTTTACCAGTAGTGCATTAGCCGTTTGCGAATCAATACCCTGCTTAAGTCGCTTCGGATTGGTAACGAAAAGGTCATCACCAACGAGCTGGAGTTGTTCGCCAAGTAGTGAAGTCAAAGCGGCCCACCCGTCCCAATCGTCTTCTGCCAAGCCATCTTCAATGCTCTTAAGAGGGTACTTTTCACACCAGCCCTTATAGACGCCAGAGAGATCTACTGCAGAAATTTTTTCGCCATCCCAAGCATACTTACCATCTTCGAATAGCTCAGTGGCAGCTACATCCAAAGCAAAGGCCACCTGTTTACCCGGCTGGTAGCCGGCTTGCTCAGTGGCCTGCAAGAGCAATTCAAGGGCCTCTTGATTGTTCTTTAGCACCGGGGCAAATCCACCCTCGTCTCCAACAGCCGTTGACAGCCCTTTGTCGTTGAGCACCTTCTTTAGCACTTGAAAAATTTCGCAGCCCGCACGCAGAGCTTCTGAAAATGTCGCAAAGCCAAAAGGAGCAATCATAAACTCTTGCACATCCAAACCGTTGTTTGCGTGGGCCCCACCATTCAGCACATTCATGAGAGGTACTGGCAATTCGAACTGACTTTCGTCACGAAAGAGTTCGAAGAGCTCTTTGCCCTTTTCTTTAGCCTCAAGGTGAGCTGCAGCTAAAGACACACCAAGTATTGCATTGGCTCCAAGTCGCGACTTGTTCTCGGTGCCATCCAAAGCGATCAACGTTTGGTCAAGTGACTTCCAGTCGACATCTTTATCTTGAATAGCAGCACTAATTTCACCTTGAACATTTTCAATGGCATTCAACACACCTTTACCCAAGAACCTTTTTTTGTCTGCATCTCGAAGCTCATGAGCCTCGTAAGCACCTGTCGAAGCACCCGAGGGAACGGCTGCCCTCGCCATATGGTTCTCAGAAGTCATTTCAACTTCAACCGTTGGATTACCACGACTATCAATAATCTCTCTTGCAATGAGAGTTTTCACCTTTGCCATGCTATGGCCTCCTAGTGTTCGAGATTAGAAAACGACTGGTTGTCTATCTGATGAGACGGAGTCATCGTCAACTGCTTTTGTTCAGAAACCTGAGGGGCCTGTGAGGCCTCAGACTCACTTACAAGGTTTCTGATCTCTGGAAGAGCTTTTGAAATCTTAGCCCAGTCAACCCGCCTCATGGCCTCTTTAACCTGCCTGTCCATTCGATCCTGTCTCACAAGTAGAGTGACAAGCTGTTGAGCTCTGCCTAGGTAGTCCATCAAGCGAAAGCACTGATCTTTAATGACCTTTACCTCTTCGGAGCTGGCCCCAGCCGAGCTATGATTGTTTTGAACTGTCAGATCTGCCTTCAGCTTATTGATCTGCTGATCTTTAAGCAGAAGTTGTCTCTTATTTTCTTCTAGCTCTCGTTGAGAGTCTTCTAGAGTTTTCAACAATGTCCGCATCAGCTCTGGTTTAATGTTAACTTCGGCTTCAGCACCTTCAAATAAACTGGTTTGAGACTGATTCCAGCGCACAATCATGCGAGTCTGACTCCAGTAAACATGCGCCGGCTCTTTGGCAGCGTATTGAGGCAAACCTACGAAAGCCGCCTTGAGGTACTCTGAAAAATACGGGTACTCTTCAGGAGCCAGAGGTAAGTCGAATGAAATCGAGTCACTGCTTCTATGAACGTTTGCTACAGGCGGAGCAGGTGAAATAAAATAGGATAGAATTCGCTGCGGTTGCGCAAACATGTCTTGTGGGTCAGACATCATTTTCAAAACGCTATCGAGCACTCCCCACGATCGAAGTTCATGACAATGCATTCCCACATCTGAAATCAAAGAGCTCTCCGGCGAGAGATGGCCAAACTCCGCTTCAATCTGCTGTAAAAAAGTTTCGACCTGTTTGGCATCTAACCAACAAGTTGGATCTTTAATCAGTTCTGCAGGTAGCTCGGTCACCTCATAGAAACGCTCTAAATCTGCAGACTTGCGACTTAGATATGAGAAAACTGAATTGGGTACTTTTCCACTAAAATACACGGCTTTAGGTTCTACCTATGTCTCCAAAAAGACTCAATATTGATGTGAGCACTAGCGCATAATTTGATCAGATCTTGAAACGGACTTATAGCAGCGCGCCAGGGTGAGCCAGAAAGGCCCATTCCGTATCGAAACTAGAGACTTGCCATCCAGCCGCTATGCGGCAAATTTGGTTTTTGGAAACGGGATCTGGTTGTCTTCGATCTCATAGTAAAATGAAGGCAACTCTCCGGTTGGCTCGATCTGCCCCTTAAGACTGCCATCAGGCATCTTGGTTAGTCGCCCCATGTTGTATATCGGCACCACGTCATAGGTTCCGTCTTTGTCAAAGCCCCTCAGTTCAGCAATCGATGCCACTCGCCTTGAGCCATCGGGGTAACGTGAAGCTTGAACCACGATATCAATCGCTCCAGCAATCTGATAGCGAAGTGCTTTTTCACTAAGCTGGCCATCTCCCCCCTGGGCGAGAGCCTCAAGGCGAACGATTGCATCTGCCGGATTGTTTGCGTGAACCGTGCCGAGACAACCTTTATGACCGGTGTTCATAGCCTGCACAAGCTCAAGTGCCTCCGAACCCCTGACCTCACCCACAATAATTCTGTCAGGTCGAAGTCTTAAACTACTCTTCAGCAAGTCTCTGATAGTGACTTCCCCGAGACCATGCTCGTCAGCCATTCGAGTTTCAAAAAACACAACGTGCTCGTACTCAACCTGCAATTCACTAGAGTCTTCAATAACAATGATTCGTTGGCCTTTAGGTATTCGGTTGCAAAGCACACTTAGTAGAGTCGTTTTACCTGAGCCCGTTCCACCACTGACTAGAACATTTTTACCGAGCTTCATACAAATATCGAGAAACTGAGCCACATCTTTAGTCATGGCACCAATGCGTACATAGTCTTTGAACGTGAACTGCACTGTGCTGAATTTTCGAATAGCGATTGTTGTGCCTTTTCTAGCACAAGGCGGTATCACAGCATGAATTCGGTAACCGTTGGGCAGCCTTGCATCAAGCCTTGGCTCTTCATCATCAATTCTTCTCCCAACACTTTGAGCAATGTTATTAACTGCTGCTCTCAAAGAGTCTTCGTCGGGAAACTTCGCATTAGTCTTTCGAATCTTACCCTTAACCTCAACCCATATCTCATCGTAAGCGTTTACCATAACTTCCGTAATAGCCTCATCATCCAATAGAGGAAGAATCGGACCTAAGAAGTTCTTAATTGCCTCTTGAAATATACTTCCCTGATCGTCACTCACTCTCTACTCCGATGCTGGAAATCTCATGTCAACAGGCTTTGCACTTGAACCTGGCGAGAATACGACCAACTTGCCTTGGGCAGAAGTCTCTGGGCATACAAATGAGTAAACGCCCTCTTTTTTCGGATTCAAATGAAAGGACTTCACCTCTCCATAATAAGTGGCGTGATGTTGCGAGAATGTGTCGAGCACAAAACTCACATTCTTCAACTCTTCATTCACATTCACTACATGGATCTTATAAGCCTTGCCTTTTTGCAGGTTCAATGTGTTTGGGATGAACCCGGCCTGAGAGTTAATCACTACAATCTCTTGCATTGGCTCGGCGTATTCAAAAATCGAGTCGATGATGCCGGAGTCTACTGCTTCGGTTGAAGCAGGTACGCGCATCTGCATTTCTCTTTTTCGAATTTGATCTTGCCGCCTCGACAAGTCGAGCTTCCAACCAGCAACAGCCTCGCTTGCAAAACTTGCCACTAGAGCAAGAAGCATTACGGTTTTACTGAAGCTCATCACGTGAGTGAAATTCTGCAAATTCACGCGCTACCTCCATAGCCAAATAACCAAGAGTGGTGTCATCGAAATTCTTCAACTCTTTCATCAACGCCCCTACATCATTTTGATTCGCGTTCACCACACCAATGATTTCGTTAACGTCGCTGTAGTGTCGATCGTAAGACTCCATAGCGTTTGTCCAATCTAACTCTAGAACCGGATCAATTACGCCTAGGTGATATAAAGCATCAAATACACATTGAAGATCGCCCTGAATGTACATACCCACCCCGTAGGTTTTCGTTTGGTTTCAAGTATTTATCGGCCTTAGCCAGTGCTAGCTTGAGTCTCAGAGCTAAGTAATGCTTCAAATTGACAGACTTTTAGACAGCTTTTGGAAAAAAATATCGGCACCCCATGGGTTATGAGTCCAAATTTGACGGACCTAAGTCTAGGGCAGATAACTGTATTGTGAGAATGGAAGACATTGAGCGAATCTTGAGTTTGGCGAATAGTGGCTTCCCAGCTATTGTTGCCAACTTTGGTGTGCTGTTCATTTTAGCCTGGTCAGTGAGTTTTGTAGACAAAGCCGTGTTGGGCTTAGACAAGCTGAACGACCGTTCGCAGCCCATGCTAGCGGGCTTGCTGTTTGGTCTCTCCGCAATTCTCTCAATGAAAATACCTCTCGTTTTTGAGCCCGGAATTATTGCCGACATGAGAGGGGTCCCTCTGTTTTTTGCCGGCTACATCGCAGGCCCAATGGCAGCATTTATTTGCTTTTCTTTTGCAACTGTCACCCGGCTCGGCATTGGCGGAGAGGGCTTGCTGCCTGGTCTTGGGTTGATCTTGATCATGTCGCTTACCGGTTTGTTTACAGGCTTAGTTCGTGACAAACTCAGTGCACAGAAAGCTTGGTCAGCTTGGCTTCCAGTTTCAGCGATTACCTTAACAACTCTGGCTTGCGCCCCTCTGATGCTTTTGCTACCAGCCCAAAAGCAGTTCGAAGCTTTCTGGACAATGGAGCCAAACCTACTCTTGGCCAATGCCGTAGGTGCTTTTCTTCTCGTGAAACTGTTTAGTAGTGAGCGATCCATTGAAATCTTAAAAACCAGAGAAGAGATCGCAAAGCGAGTGGCCGATGCCAGAATAGGTCGAATGATTCAGAACTCTCCAGGCATGGTTTATCAGTACATTTTAAAAACAAATGGGGACAGCTACGTTAAATTTATGTCTGATCAAGGTTTTAGAATCTATGAAATCGACAAGGTCGATTTTGACACCTCACCCGACCTACCAACTCGCTTGGTTCACCCTGATGACCAATCTCTGTTGTTCGAAAAAATTCTACGAAGCGCACAGACTCTAGAATGGTTTGAGTGGCAGGGCCGAATTGTGACACCGAAGGGTAACTTGAAGTGGGTTAAAGCGAGAAGCGTTCCTGAGAAGCTATCTAACGGAGACATCTTATGGGATGGGCTGCTCATCGATGTTACCAAAGAAGTACGACTGCAAGAGGATTTAGAGCAACAGCGCACACTCTCTGCTCACAAAGACAAGTTGGCCTCTATTGGTGAACTTGCAGCCGGTGTCGGCCACGAAATCAACAACCCACTCGCGGTGGTTCTGGGCAACCTTTCACTTTTGCTCGAAGATCACTCTAAATTAAGCGACCTGGAGCTCGGCAGGCTCGAAGTTGCAGAGCATGCTGCTATGAAAATTCGAGATATTGTGAATGGCCTACGTAGCTTCTCTAGAACAGACGATCAAAATGAACATTTTGATTGCTGCAAGATACTAGACGAATTGAGCCTTTTGTTTTCTGAGATTTATCGACATCAGGGCATTGAGCTAGAGTTCACTTCTCTTATACCTGAGGCATCTTTTGTAGAGGGCTCATCAGGTCAGCTGCAACAGTCGATTGTGAATCTTATTGCGAATGCTCGAGATGCAACCGATCAACAGGCCATACGAAAAATATCAGTGCGATCTGAGTTGACACCAGACATGCGAGTTCGCTTCGCCGTTGGCGACAACGGGCCGGGCATAGATCAAGCCATTCAAGACAAGATCTTCAATACTTTTTATACCACTAAAGAAACTGGCAAAGGCACAGGGCTTGGTCTCTCATTGTCTCAGCGGTTTATTCATAACCTAAATGGCACCCTTGAACTTGTTAGCTCATCAGACAAAGGAAGCGTCTTTCAAATCGAAGTGCCCCTGGCTGATATTAAAACTTTAGCGGAGCCTACCAGCAAAACTCTGACCATGCAGACATTGCCAAAACCTTTGAACGTGTTAATTGCCGAAGATGCTGAAGAAATGGCTGTACTAATGAAAGAACTGGTTCTTGAGAAAGGTTGCAAGGCCACTGTAGTAAATGACGGCCTTGAAGCTCTAAACGAACTTACAGACTCCGGTCAGTCTTTCGACCTTTTGATCTCTGATATCAAAATGCCTAAGCTATCTGGCATCGAACTCCTCGAAAAACTCAGACTCAACCAAAGGCTTCACCAACCGAAAGTGCTTCTTGTTACCGGTGGAACAAACGATGAGAGATTTACGTCAAAGTGTTTGGGCCGAAATACAAAGCTGCTCTACAAGCCTTTCGGGCTTGAAAAATTAAAAGAGGCCCTGATTTGGGCCTCTGAAGATAGTTCTAAAGCTTTGCATCGTTCTACGAAATCGCAGCGCCCAGTTGATACCCAAGCGCCTCGACTTCACTGATAACAGGCCTACAAAATGTTGGCTGCCAACTCTGCGAGCTCGGAACGCTCACCCTTTTGCAAGGTTACGTGTGCAGAAATTGGATGACCTTTAAAACGCTCCACTGAATAGGTCAAACCACTGTTTGAGCTATCAACATATGGGTTGTCGATCTGAAAGCAGTCACCAGTGAGTACAATTTTAGTACCCTGCCCAGCTCTGGTAATAATGGTCTTAATCTCGTGCGGGGTCAGGTTCTGAGACTCATCGACAATCAAGTACTGATTTGGAATCGAACGACCACGAATATAAGTCAGTGGTTCAATGTTGAGCATACCTTGATTGATCAGCTCCTGAGCTCGACCAGCGGCTTTTTTGTCAGCACCCATTAAGTACTCTACGTTGTCAAAAATGGGCTGCATCCAAGGGTTGAGTTTCTGCTCAACGTCTCCTGGCAAATAACCAATGTCTCTCCCCATCGGAAAGATAGGCCGACTGACTAGCAAACGCTGAAATCGACCCTCATCGAGTGTCTTATAGAGACCCGCAGCGATTGCCATCAAAGTTTTTCCGGTACCAGCTTTACCGACTAAAGAAACAAAGCTGACATCATCATTTAATAGGCAATCAAGAGCAAAACTCTGCTCAACGTTTCTCGGGTGAATCCCCCAGATGCTCTCTGTTGGGCTGATTAAGGGTATCACTGAATCATCTACACAGCGACCAATTGCACTGTGATTCGGGTTCGAGCTGTCTTTAAGAATCACATACTGGTTGGCGTGCATTTTTTCGTCATCACGAAGAGTGAGTGATTTCTGCTGGTAAAAAGAATCAATCCGATCCGGCTCTACCTCGATCTCTTTGACACCAGTGTACATGTCTTCAAAAGAAGTTTCATCCGGATCATAGTCTTTGGCCTGAACGCCAAAAACATCTGCCTTAATTCGGAGATTGATGTCTTTCGTGACTAGCTCAACACTTGAGTCGGTAAATGCACGATCGAGTGCTAAAGCGGTTCCAAGAATACGGTTGTCAGCCTTGTGAGAGTCGAACTCAGGGGGCAGACCCTCTGTCTGAAAATCAGAGTTCACGTAGAGCCACGACTTCGAGTTTTCTAAGAAAACCCCTTTTGCAAGCTTACCCGTTTCACGCAAAACATCAATGAAACGGCTAAACTGACGAGCGTTTCGACCATTTTCTCCTAGGTCTCTTTTGAAACGATCAATCTCTTCGATGACCGAAATCGGTATATAAACATCAGCCTCGCGAAACTTAGTTATGGCTAGGGCATCAAATAAAATCACATTGGTATCGAGAACGATCTTGCGATTCAGGCGGTGTGGCAAAGACATGAAACACCTCACTTTTCTTTATGAGTTTTGGTTTTTGGCTGCATGTAGCATCAGCCAACTCAGACAATATCAGATCGTAGTTTAAGAGCACTGGTCAACCTAAACACACGCGTCAAAACTCTGAAAATAGAGGAAAAAGCTGAGATCTTCAGTTTTTGGTTATGAAGTTAATAATTATCAAGAAGTCGATACAGCTCTATTTGATTTTTGAAACCATCACATCACCACCGTCTTTTTCTAAGGATGCGCTGACAGTTTCAATAAATTTAACGAAGTGAAACAGAGCAATTTCGTTCACAGTTCCCAGAACAAAGCGTGCACCATGACGATACATCTCTTCATCGGGTACGTGTCGAATGTTGCTAATCTGCACAGTAAACGGAAAGTATGTGGTTTGATTCATGTAGACTCGGAAAGCTACCTCTTCATTTTGTTTGAAGTGGCCTGCTTGAGCTTCAATATCAAAAGCAACACCGGTTTCAGAAATGTCATATAAGGCTACTTTGAGTAAACCCTGATTAGGAACCACAACGAAGGCTCCAACAAACTCAGTCAGAATCGTCCTGCGAAC
>JABSOQ010000108.1 GCA_013216195.1 Bdellovibrionales bacterium | reverse complement strand
CCTACCTGTCGTAGAGCCTCAATTCAGGCTTCACCCTAGAAGGGCTGAATCCCCCTTAGACCGTGATCTTGTATTTGGGGTCTCTGAAAGAGTTGATGCCCAAGGCAATGTTGTTGCCCCGGTTTCTGATGATGAGCTTGAATTCTTGGCCTCGAAGCTCAAGATGCTGGCCGTCGAAAATGTAGCCTTATGTTTTCTTCACTCGAACAAAAACCGAGAAAATCTCGAGAAGACCAAAAGGTTTTTGGAGCAGCAGGGGCTAAAAGTCTTTGTCACAAGCTCAAGTGTTGAAGATGAAAAGTCACGTTGGTGGACTTCAATTTTAGCGGCCTATTTGCAGCCGTTTTATGAACAGTCACAACAGCAACTGAGAGAGACTCTACCAGAGAATCTAAGAGAACTTCCCATCGAGATTTCTACCGCCAGTGGTTTTAGCTCGAGCGAAGAACTGTTCCCAATGAACTCTCTGTTTGGTGAAATTGCTCATCTCAAAAGTCAGCTCAAGTCTAAACTTGATGGAGTTGGTTATATCACCCATTTCGGGCTTGAAGATTTCTACAGTTTTGACCTCGAAGATCCAGCCAGCCAGATTTGGAATTCGCCCTACGGTAAAGTGGCGATGACTGTGCCTGGCACTCGACCATTAAAACTACAGCCCACCGCTGTAATCGAAAGTAATTTTTGGGGTGTGCCAGCGGTAACCTCTCGCACTGTCGGTTTTGAACCAGGTCCAATGTGTCTTGGCCGAGGCCTGCGTCCAACCTTACTTGATGTTTTGTTTCTTACCGGAGAGTTAAACTCAGTCTCGTTCCTGAACTCTTACTTTAACGAGAAGAGCATGCCGAGAATCCGAGAGAGCTTGATCGCAATGTGTGAAGATCCCAATAAAGAGCTCACCACACGCGATGTGATCAACAGCACTCTTGAGTTGGCGATGCGCCAGATACTGATCGAGCTCGACGGTCAAAAGAAGAATGTGTTCATCGGGCCACTAGCTAGCTTCTTCAAACAGAAACTTCGAAAACTCGAGCCAAACCTGAAAATCGATGTGCTCGATGAAAACACTGAACTTCCTCTTGCAGCATTGCTTGACTCCACTGCAACGGAGGCCGAGTTATGAACGAAAAGTTTCAAGCTAGTCTTTTGCAATCCGTTTTTGAGACCTACCTTGAGCCCTTCACTGCAGCAGCCATAATCGACAACCAAGGCCGCGCCTTGGCCATTAAGGCTGCTGATCTTGTCGACATCGGGACATTCCCAACTTCGGCTCAATTGAGCGATCAGTACCTTCAACTTCAACATGGCGATATCGTACTCTTAAATGACCCATTTAGCGGAGGATCTCACCTCTCGTCGATGACACTCGTAAAGGGTTTTGAGTTGCCAGTTTCTAAAAGCGACAAATTGAAGAAGCTCTTGATCTGTGTGCGAGTTCCTTTTCGCCCAAGATTAGGGGCTGGCGCCAAATTAGAAGAAGAGGGCGTTCGAGTTCCGCCAGCGCCTATCTTTATGAATGGCGAACTTAACAAGCAACTTATGGAAGGTTTAGGCCAGCACCCTCTGTGCCCTGAATCCTTCGAAGAGTTTATAACCAGAGAAATCAACTTGCTTCAGCAGCGTTCAGATATCTTGAGCTCTCAAATTCGTGCTCTGGGCTTTGAACTCAACGATAAGTCAGTAGGTGAATTTCACGCTCTTGCTCACGAAAAGGCAAAACAAGCTCTTGATGAAATTGCAATTGGTGAGGCCAAAGTTGAACAAAAGTTCTCTAAGGATGTTGGAAAACTCACTTTGCAGTTCACATCAACCGAGAAGTCGCTGCTATTTGACTTTACAGGAACCACTGGCAGTGAGGTTTTGAACCTTACCGACAACGCCACCTTCGGCGCTTGCGTGGGTGCAACTTATTCTGTTCTCGACACAGTTGTTCCTCTTAACCATGGGTCACTACAAGCCATCAGTGTTACAACCCCAAAAGACACCATGGTCAACACTCAGAAAGCCAAGCCCATTTACATGGGACTTACTGACGGACCAGGCGTTCTCGCCTCGCTGGTGCTTAAGGCAATTGGTCAGGTCGACAACCGCAAACAAGTCGCCCAATCGGGTCTTTCACAATGCTCACTCGAGTTTGTTTTTGCGGATGGATCACGATATTTCGACTCAACACATGTTGGCCTGGCTGCGACTCCAGATAAGCCAGGCGTTTCAGGGCTCGATCCATGGAGACGATCACACTTAAACCCTTCAGTGGAAGCTGCCGAGAAGAGATTCCCAGTGCAGGTCGTCAGTCACAACTATCGTCAGAAGTCTGGGGGCAGTGGTCTACATCAAGGTGGAGACGGTGTGACTCGCAAGCTCAAAATTCAGCAGGATGCAGAACTCAACTGGCGCATATTTGATGAGCTCAAAAAGAATGATGGCTTAAGTGGTGGCAAAACGGGCACTGGCCCAGAGGTGACGCTAACCAGTGCCGATGGCCAGATCACTCAGCTCAATAAGTTAGGTCAAATAAGAGTTTCGGCTGGCTCAACTGTAACTATCAACTCTGCCGGCGGTGGCGGAGTTGGAGAAGTCGAAACTGAGTAAACTACTCAAACTCATCGCAAGTGCGAAAGCGATAAACCTGCCCAGGGTTCTTCATTGACTGAACCGTCATGTGCAGCACACTTTCTCTTTCAAAAAATGACAGCGAAGACTCTTCCATTCGTGCATTGGCCCTCGTGATCAACTTGCGATCTTCCATATTCCAGAATCCTGAAATTCTAAGTATTGGCTCGTCGTCTTTGTAGACACTGCTCCAAAATCGGCCTGACTTATGAAATAGCATTTCAACGATTTGATACTCGCCAGAAACATAGCGCTTTCGGCACCATGTGTTGTCGACCAACAATCTATAATACTCGCGATCAGGCTCTCTCAACGTGGCATTGGCAAAAGCCGCAGCAGAAAATAAAGCCGTGGCTAACAAAAGTACTTTGATCATCTCAACTCCTTTTGAGGTGACTCGATTTATTTATGATTATTCATAAATTTTGCAAAACTCAGCAAGACTAAATCGGTCATTGGGGGCTTCGCTAGCATATTCTCCGACAGAAGGTTCAGACTTTTTGCCGACAGCCACAGCGGCTATAAGTTTAAGTTGATCGACGTCACCACCAAGAACTGCTTTGGCTTTGTCTGCATCGAAACCCGCCATAGCGTGAACATGCAAGCCCATGCTCTGCGCTTGCAAAGCCAGTGACATCCAAGCGGCACCAGTATCAAACTCAGCCCACGCGTTCGGTTTGTCATTGCGCTTAAAGGTCTGTGTGCAGGCAACAAAAACAAGCGCACCTGAGTTTTTCGCCCAACCTTGGTTCTTTTCAACCAAAGCCTGAAGAAAGGCTTCAAATTTAGCAGATGGCTTTGCTGCCGCAAAGAAACGCCAAGGCTGCTCATTGAAGCAGCTAGGTGCCCATTTCGCAGCCTCGAACAAACTCTGCAATTGGCTAGGTTCGACAGATTGGTTTGCGTCGAATGACCTCGGCGACCAGCGGCTTACAAACTGGTCGTTAACGTTTGTCTCAGGTTTTCTTGGATTGTCGTGCGAGCTCAAGTCAGTACCTCTAGTGAAAGATTATGAGTCACGAGAGTAACTTAAGGCTCACTTTTCGTCTACTCGATAACCTTCACTTCTTCTTTTAGCGCTTCGATGACCTGCCGCTTATGGTCCTCACCTTTGCACTCAAGTACGAGATCGATACGCGTTTGATTCATCTCGACTCCAAAACCCAATCGGTCATGATGAACTTCAACTACGTTAGCCTTTTGCTTTGCGATTATTGAGGTCACCGCTTTCAAAGAGCCTGGCTTGTCAGAAGCGAGAACTTGAATACGAGAGATTCTGCCAATTTTTGACAGACCTCTCTCAATAATTTTTGAAATCATATTGAGATCAATATTGCCCCCACAAAGAAGCATTACAGATCGCTTACCGAGATCCCACTTGCCTTTCATTTTGATCGCAGCTGCTAGGCTTGCAGCACCAGAGCCCTCAACGACTGTTTTGGCTCGCTCAAGCAAGAACACGATTGCTGAGGCGACCTCGTCATCACTCACCTCGACGACATCATCAACCAGAGGTCTAATGAAGCTCTCAAATATTTCTTCATTGGGTGACTTTACAGCCAAGCCATCTGCGATTGTTGGCTGCTTAGTTATACCCTCAAGGCTTTCACCTCGGTAGAGCCTAGCCATGCCAGGTACATTGCGCGGAACCACTCCATAAATTTTGATTTTCGGGTTCAGTGCTTTCAGAGCAGTTGCCACTCCAGAGATCAACCCGCCACCTCCGATTGGGATGACAATTGAATCTAGATTCTCAACTTGCTCATGCAGCTCAAGACCGATGGTGCCCTGGCCAGCCATCACTTTGGTATCGTGAAACGGATGGGCAAAGTAATAACCCTTCGATTGCTCTAACTCTTTCGCTTTTTGAAAGGCTTCGTCAAACATCTCGCCATGAAGGATAACTTCGGCTCCGTAGCCCTGAGTTGCTGAGACTTTCACAATCGGAGTGCTTTCGGGCATCACAATGTGTGCCTTACTACCAAGTGTAGTTGCACTATAAGCCAAGCCCTGTGCGTGGTTACCTGCAGAGCAAGCAACCACCCCTTTTTGCAACACCTCTTTGTCGAGCGTGAGCAGTCGATTCATAGCTCCTCTGATTTTGAAGCTACCAGTTTTTTGCTCGTTCTCATGCTTGAGAAAAACCTCTGTCTCTAGCAGCTCACTAGCGCTGCGAGAGTACAGACACTGAGTGTTCTGTATGTAAGATTGAATACGGCCCCGGGCCGTCTCAATGTCTGATATATCAAGTTTCATAAGAGAAAGGTCTAGAAGCTTTCCCAGTAGGCCGTCAAGCCATGAATGGGAAGATACTCCCCCATTGTAATAGGTGGTCTCCGATGCATATCTGACAAAATGACTTTGTATTTGTCATCGAAGTAGAAAAAAGGAGCCAGAGACTTGCCACAGTTGTGACACTTTTGAATTGGCTCTTTTTCTTGAGTGTTCGTTGCTCCGCAAACGTGACACTTTCTAAAATGGGTTTGCTCTGACATGATGGGTATCTCCTGTTACATACCTCTAGCTCTCTTAAACCCAAAAAAATAATAGACCCACAATTGACTCTAGTTTACCTCAACCAAGGTCAAGGGCAAGGTAGCAAAATGAGATAACCCTCTGGAATCACGTCTATTTATTAGACAGAAAGCAGTGGGCCATAAAATCTCTCAGTGTTTTCGCCTTGCTCTCACGGCAAGTCATGAGACAGACCACACAGTGGTTTCTTCAAAAAACTTTTCGAGTATCTTGAAATAAGCCAAATTAACTAAAGATTAAGATGATTTACGCTGTGCGTTATGTGGGTGTAGCCCGGCTAAACTAGTAAGAGCCACCGCAGAATTGCGATGGCTCTTGGAGAGATATTGAGGGTTGGTTGGTTTTTTGCGAGATGGAGGCCTATCTCGCGTCTCTGGCAATACGGGCTTGGTTAGAACCTGCACCGGCAGAGTTATTCTGATTCGAACCTTCAGCTGCCAACTTAAGCGGTTTGAACTCGCCAAGCTGGGCGTCACTCATTGAAGCGACAAAACTCACATAATCTGCACACTTTTGAATTCGCGGATCGTACACATCACCAGGTAACTTGGCGTTCACTTTGTCTTTTAATTGGTCATCACTCATATTGCGGCCGTCGTAATTACAAGAGTTTGCAGAGAGATCGACTTCAGTCTTCTTCTTTAGGTCAAGAATGTCATCAGGAGTATTGCCTGAAGGATCATACTTAATGATCTTTCCACTATCTGTGACCTCAATCTTTTTGCCATCGGGAATTTTACCCTCGACATACAGTTGATCTAAACAAGCTTTGAGCTTGGCGATCAGCTGTTGTTTCGCCGGAGACGACTGGTCTGCTGATGCAGACATGCAAAAAGCTAATCCCATAGCCACATAAACAAAACCTTTGAACACACTTCTCATGACTGACACTCCCTTTGGGTTGGTTGGTGCTCAGCATATGTACAATGGCTGTACCATTTTAAATTGTCTCAAATCGAAACAAACTGGCGTAAGAGTTAATCAGTCGTAAATGGGCACAGCGAGTGTCTAAAAATGAGACGTTTTTGATGAAGCTAGTTTCAGCAGCTAGTAGTATTGAGCGAGGCCGACTCGAAGCCCCGTGGTCTGTGAGCTGTCTTTACGATTGTTGGCGTAAGTGATTGTATCTTGGTTGATAGTCAAAAAGCCTGTGAATGCCAGTGAGTCTGACAATATATAGTATTTGCCTCCAACGAACACGGATAGCCCAATGCCAGTACCTGAAGAGGAATCAAGAGTCGCTGACAGGTATTCAAAACTGACCCCAGTTGTCGGGACAAGCTCTACACCAGGTCGATTAGCCTCGATAAAATTGTACTCAAAGAACCCGCCAAGTCTCATGCTACTTATGTTTTCACCATCTACCGTGGCTCCGTCGTAGCTCACTTGAGGGCCAAACTCGTACAGACCGCTATTCCAACCATACCGGCCAGAGAACACAAAGTTGGAGCTCTGCGAATCCGTGCTAGGTACATTATCACGCTCGGTTTTGATTGAGCTTTGAGTGAAGGCAAAGTCACCGGCTATCGAGTTGGCGCGCCCGCCCACCAAACTACTCGAGTAGGAGTTTGAACCAACTTCGTCTGCGAACCTGATCTCAAGTTCGTCTCCTGGCTGAAAGCGCTCACCTGAGGTGACTTCTATTATCGCCTTACGCCCTTTTGACTTTAGCACCCGAGCCGAAGTTTGAGCCAAAGAAGAATGACAGATCATCGCGAAGACCAATACCGATAAAAACCGCACTGCCATCATTACCCCTAACTGAATCGACTTACTGGCTGTTTTTGTAGATCTGAACGAAGCTTTCGACCTTAAGAGAAGCTCCCCCAATCAAGAACCCATCGATGTTTTTCTTTTCAGACAGCTCTTTGGCGTTGTCTGGCTTCACACTGCCGCCATAAAGAATAGGTACTTCTTCTGATTTGGCAGCACCAAAAAGATCACTTATGACCTGACGAAGATGAGCATGAGCCTCTTCGGCTTGTTCGGGTGTTGCGACTTTGCCAGTACCGATAGCCCACACCGGCTCATAAGCCAACCAAAGTGGTTTTGAAATGTCGAGGCCCTCAGTTGCGATTTTCAATTGTTCACCAATGACCGCATTGGTTTCACCAAGCTCTCGCTGAGCAAGAGTTTCACCAAGGCACAGAACTGGAGTGAGGCCGGCATCATGACACCTGTGAATTTTCATTGCCGTCTGCTCAGAAGTCTCATGAAAAACTTGGCGGCGCTCACTATGCCCTATCAATGCCAAAGATGAGCCCATCTGCTTCGCGACATCAGCAGAGTTTTCACCCGTAAAGGCACCATTTGCCTGCCAAAAAACATTTTGCGGACCGAATGGCACATCGACTTGAGAATGCGGCACAGTGTGAAGACATAGAGCGGGTAGAAACAAAGCAAAATCAGCTAACTCGTGTTCTGATACTGAAGATTTCAGTTCTTTTAAGAAGGCAATCGACTCTTCTGGCGTCTTGTTGAGTTTCCAGTTGCCTGCACAAATCATGTTGCCCATATCTTGCCCCCTAAAAAGCTATTACTCGTTCAAATACTGTTCACCTTCGACTTCTGAGCGTTTCGCTGCACGAAGTGCTTCAACGCCAGGAAGCTTAACTCCCTGAAGATACTCAAGGCTTGCCCCACCACCGGTAGAGATATGGCTCATCTTTTCAGCATAGCCACTTGCTTTTGCCGCAGCAGCCGAATCACCACCACCCACAATGCTCATGGCATCGCTCTCTGCCACAGCTTTTGCCACGGCAAAGGTTCCACTTGCATATTCTTTTGTTTCGAAAACACCCATAGGCCCATTCCAAAAAACGGTTTTGGCCTTCGAGATTGCATCGCTAAATATCGCCTCTGTCTGAGGACCAATATCAATGCCCATGCGACCTTCACCAATAGCTGAAGACTCAGAAACTTGCAGACTTTCAACCGCTGTGAAACCGGTAACTGTTCTATGATCTACGGGGAGATAAAGCTTCTTGCCTCTCCCCTCCATTCGCTCAGCAAGGTTCTTAGCAAAAGTCACAAAGTCTTTCTCAACTAACGAGTCACCCACGGGCACTTTTTGCGCAGCCAGAAATGTGTAGGCCATCGCCCCGCCTATAACGAGACCGTCGACAGAATCGATCAGTCTCTCGATAACTTTGATTTTGTCACTGACTTTGGCTCCGCCAAGTATTGCAAGATACGGCGCCTCTGCTCCATCTACCAGGTGATCTAGCATCTCAATTTCTTTTTTCAGCAAGAAGCCAAGACCTCTGTTCTCCATTAGCGAAGGTATGCCTACGACGCTCATATGCTCTCTATGACTAGCTCCGAAAGCGTCATTGATGTAGATGTCCATATAGTTCGCGATCACTTGAGCCAAGTTCAAATCGTTTTTCGTCTCCCCCTCGTGAAACCGAAGGTTCTCCATCAAAATGATCTGATTGCTTTTCAGACCAGCCAAAAGAGCTTTGGCGGCATCCCCCTCATGGTCTTCTACTACAAATGATTCAACATTCAGTCTCGAGTTAAGTTCTCGAGCAATGGGTTCAATAGACAGTGACTTCTTATCGGCCTCTGTTTTTGGACGGCCCACGTGAGAGGCAATAACCAACTTCGCCCCTTTGGAGATCGCATACTCAATGGTCGGCAGAGCAGCTGCAATGCGGGTGTCATCTGTGATCTCGCCATCTTTCAAAGGTGCGTTCAAATCGAGGCGCAAAAACACTTTTTTACCGTCGAGCTCAAAGTCTTCGATCGATTTGATTCCACGGAGAGTCTTCGACATTTCTTATAGACCTTTTTCAGCCATGTACTTTGCCATATCGACCATGCGATAAGAAAAGCCCATTTCGTTGTCGTACCACGAGAACACCTTCGCCATTTTGTCGCCCATGACCATTGTACTCGGGAGGTCTGCAATTGAGCTGTAAGGGTTGCCAATAAAATCAGAGCTCACAAGAGGAGCCTCTTCGGTGGCCAACACACCCTTTAAATTTGTCTCAGACGCCTTCTTCAAAGCTTCATTAATTGCGTCTACGCTCACCGACTTTTCGCTATTGAAAACCAAATCAACCAGAGAAACATTTGGCGTTGGCACTCGAATCGCTACCCCATCAATTTTGCCATTGAGTTCCGGCAACACTTGACCGACAGCTTTGGCAGCACCAGTCGTGGTCGGGATCATACTCATAGCCGCAGCTCTGGCTCGTCTTAGGTCTTTGTGGCCTGAATCCAAAATGCGTTGATCGTTGGTGTAAGAGTGAACTGTAGTCATGAACCCAGAGACTATACCAAATTCGTCGTTCAGAACCTTCGCAATCGGCGACAAACAGTTAGTTGTGCAAGAGGCATTTGAAACGACCTTATGCTCTCCTGGGTTAAAACTCTCGTGATTGATTCCGTAAACCATCGTGTGATCAGCACCGGGAGCAGGAGCTGAAACAAGAACCATTTTTGCACCGGCTTCGATATGCTTCATAAAGTCTTCTTTTGCTTTGAAGGCTCCTGTGCACTCTAGAACCACATCAACTCCCCAGTCCTTCCAAGGGATGTTTGCCGGGTCTCTTTCGAGTGAGACTGGAATCTCTTTGCCCTGCACGCTGAGTGAGTTTTCATTTGCTACAACTTCACCCGGAAAAATGCCGTGGGTGCTGTCGTACTTCAACAAATGCGCTGCAGTCTGAACACCGCCTGGATCGTTGATTCCTACGATTTCAAGCTGGTCAAAACCCGCCCGAAACAAAATTCTACCAATTCTTCCGAAACCATTGATACCGACTCTGACTTTAGCCACCGCTTTCCTCCTTAGGCAAACGAGGGCGAAGCTACCAAGAGCCCGTGCAAGGTGCAACCGTTAAACTGACCTTTGTGAGGACTACTCAGGCACTTCCCATTTCAATTTCGGAAAGAGTTTCAATGCGTTGGCTCGTGTCTGCTGCTCGAGCTCGGTGAGGCTAACCTGTTTGAGCTCGCTAACGAACTCTGCCGTATGAACAACGTATTCGGGCAGATTTTGCTTACCTCGCTTGGGCACAGGTGCCAGGTAAGGCGAATCGGTTTCGACATGAATTCGGTCGATGGGTAGTGTTTTAACCACCGCTCTCAACTCGTCAGCTTTCTTGAAGGTTACGATTCCACTAATTGAGATATTCAACCCCAGATTTAGGGCTTCATCGGCCAGCCATTGGCTACCCGAAAAGCAGTGAATCAATCCCTTCACCGCTCCTTGAAACTCTTTCAGAATCTCAATTGTATCACTCTCGGCATCTCGCGTGTGAATTTCAACAGGCATATCAAACTCAGTAGCCAACTTAAGCTGATCTCGAAACACTTGCCTCTGAACATCGCGATCTGCATTGTCGTAATAGTAATCGAGGCCGAGCTCGCCAACCGCAACAATGTTTGGCCTGTGCAGATTGGCTCGAAAGTAATCTTCGACTTGCTGACTGTAGACCTCTGCCTCGTGCGGGTGAACTCCAAGGGTGCCAAACACACAATCTGAATGCTTTTCAGTGAGGTCCACAACGATCTGATGATCATCGGGGCAGGTGCCTATCGTGATAAAACGCTCGACTCCAGCAGCCTTCCCTTGCTCTATCGCTTGCTCAGGAGAAATGTCTAAGAAACTCAAGTGGCAATGCATGTCGATCCATTTTGTTACTGGCTCACTCAATGCTGGCTCCCCATATTTTGCAGCTGTTTGACCGAGATCAAAGTCGATTCAAGTGTCAGCTGAGGATCTGCGTTTCTCAACAAGGCCTGCTCTTGATTCTGAAACAGATCGTACATTTCAAGCCTCGCTTGGCTTGGTAAATTTGAGACCGACGCCTCAACGTTAAAGTCTTGGTGAGTTCGAAGCTGTGAATCTTGCATAAAGCTATCACGCAAAATCTGCCTCCAAATGCCGAACAAAAAGCCCAACTGTTCTCTATCTTTCGCTATTGGCTTAAAATCCTCTTGCGAGGCCTGCCAATATTCGTTTGCAAGCAGCTTTGGCAGCAATGATACAGCGACCTCTCTGGCCTGCACCATACCCTCTGCTGTCAACTTCTCAAGCTGATCCATTCGCCCTTGTGCTGAACCTAAAACCCAACCAGACTGCCTCAGCTGATCTGGGCTTAGCGGTTGAAACTGAATTCGTTGAGATCTCGAACGCAAAGTCGAAATCATCGCAAAGTAAGAAGAGGTGACAAAAACAAAATGAGTGCCCTCAGGCGGCTCTTCGACAACTTTTAGAATAGAGTTTGCGGCATGAGGGTTTAATAGCTGAGCTTCGTTGAAGATCACAACTCGCCGCCCTTGCCATTGCTGCAAGCTCAACTGGCGCATCAGCTCTCGAGTCTGATCAAGCTTAATGCTATTCTTCTCTGGCTCGATGACAATTAAGTTCGAATGAGTTCTGTTAGCCACTTGAATGCAGTCGGCACAGACGCCGCAAGCCCCATTTGCAGTTTGTTTACACAGCACCCATTGGGCCCAAGCCAAGGCGACCATGAACTTGCCAACCCCAGAGGGGCCGGCAAAAATAAATGAAGGCGGCAAGCTATCTCTTCGCTGGCACTCAGCAAGCACTTGCTTCACTCTCTCATGACCGATCACCTGCTGCATTAACTCAGCCACTGCCGCTCCTTTAATGAGCTTTGCAACTCTTTAAAAAGGTCTTCTGGCGAAGCTTCGGCATTTAAAACTAGCCATTTTTCAGGCTCTGCCTTGGCTAAGTCTAAATAATAGTTTCTCACACGCTCATGAAAATCAGCTTTCTCTTGCTCTAGCCGATCAGCGTCTTCGTTGCGACTCATTCGACGTCGCTCGCTCTCTTCAAGTGACAAGTCGAGCAGCACCCATAGGTCAGGTTCCAAACCACCTGTCGCAACGCGATTGAGCTTGTCGACCATTTCTCGATCAAGGCCGCGCCCACCACACTGAAAAGCAAGCGTGCTGCCGTAATAGCGATCGCATAGTACCCATTTGTTTTGCTGCAAACTTGGCCTAAGAAGCTTTTCAACATGCTGAGCACGAGAGGCTTCGTACAGAAGCAACTCCGCCATTGAAACAGGGGCTTCGCCATCGGTTTTTAAGATCAGATTTCGGATCTCTTCAGCCAGTTCGGTACCGCCAGGCTCATGTGTGAGCACTGTTTGATGGCCCTGATCAGACAAAAGCTGATTGAGCTTTTTTATGAGAGTTGATTTACCAGAACCATCAAGGCCCTCAAATACAAGAAATGCCATGGCTTCTTTTCTCGCTACTGATGATGGTTGTCACCTGCTTATTTTGTGCGAGTGAATCAAATTACGACATTGCTAGAGCGACGTGGCAACTCAAAGGCTCCAGAGCTCAGTTGCTACTTTTAGCTGCAAAAATAAACCGCTTTGACATGTAGCGCCATGCCTGCCTTGGCCTCAAATCTGTGGGCCAAACACCCGATAAC
>JABSOQ010000107.1 GCA_013216195.1 Bdellovibrionales bacterium | reverse complement strand
CAAACAGACGACTACGGTATGGAGATCGTTCTGCCTAAGTCTGGCGATTATGAAGCTACCGTTGCTGCTGTGAACAGCAAGGGAAAGCTTGTTTCTCCTTTTTCCCAGCCGACTGCGCTGAAGCTGCAAAAGAAGCTCGATTTTAGAAGCCCGAGAATTTCATATCCTGCTAACGGCACCACGGTCGTCAGTTTTAGTGGTGGCAAAACGAATTCGATGATGCTTGATTGGACAAAAGTAAAAGGGGCTAAACAGTACCGAATCCAATTCTCGGCAACCAAAGACTTTAAGAAAGTCTTCATGGAAAAGAAAGTGGCGAGTGATCGTTACTTTGTGAATGACGAATTCCCAAGTGGAGTCGTTTATTGGCGAGTGCGAGCTGAATATGACGGGCTTGACTCAGGCTGGACGAACCCTCGGTTTTTTGAAATTCAAACCGTTAATTAGAGCAGTTAACTTAAAATAGTGTGTAGGCAAAGCTCATCGACATCAAATGAGTGATCTGGGTCTCATCCAACAATTGGGGTTGCTCGCGAAGGTTAAACTCGTAGTTGAAGCTAACCCATTCGTAAACCTTAGAGGTGAGTTTAAACTTGAGGTCCATGTTGGTAAGCTCTAGCTCATCGCGATCATCGCCTTCTTTAAGTTCGGCACCAACCGGAGTCAAAAAGTCGAAGGTTAGCAAGTAGGTTGATTTCTCATCAATTTTGCCTTCGAGGATAAAGCCACCCTCGACCCCCATCTGTTGGTAGCTTGGTAGTTCGCGCACTTCAATGACGTCAACCGTATCAGCTTTGTCGGCGAGTGTGAGTTGCCCAGAGGCATCAACCTGCTGAGCACCAAGACCGAGTCTTGTTTTCAGTTTCAATTTTGGTTCATTCAGAATTCTAAAGAAGGCACCAGCAGACTCTTGCACGGTGAGGGGTTTAAAAGCTTCGGTGAGCTGAAAAGTTGTTAAGCCAGTCTTGGTCGATTTAACTGTGCCATCGTTAGATGAGATCTCATAATTTTTTGGTTCAGGGCGAATGTCTTCACCACGAAAAGCAGCAGTGCGGGCTTGAACTCGAAAGTAGGGTCCGAGCCAGTCGAGGTCTTTCAATGAGTAGAGGTAAAGAGAAGAGAAATTAAGCTCATCATTACTCTTTACGTAGCGCGGAATAGCCGGAGTTGCGGTTGTGGCGCCAATATACTTCAAGCTGTTTTGCCACTCGTTTTGTCCATTTTTGTAGATCAATGAACCTTCTAAGTTGGCGCCGAATGTCTTTGAGTCTCCATCAGGTTGACCAATCACGTTGCTACTTGAGCCAAAGCTCAGGTTCGCGCCTAAGTTTAACTTGGGGTGCCAGCCATCTTCGAGTTTTTTGTTGAGTGCAGCCTCTTTTGCCATAGTGATGTTGCGTGCAAACTCTTGGGCCAGAGAAGACCAGCTATGAAGACCAAGCGTTGCCAAAACCAAAAAGTAAACTGCGATATGTTTCACGTAACCACCATCCCATTTTTTTAGAAGAGGTTTGTTACCAGTCAGAGCGAGAAAGGTGCAATCAATAACCTGATCAATATGCAAATTTAGTCGTGGTGCGACAACGCGTATTTCAATCGTCTGAGTCGAGCTCTTCTGTTTCGGGCAGCCTAAAGGGCTCGACGTCATCTTGAGGAATGTATTCAATGTGTGTAATGCAGACCTCAATGTCGCCTTTTGGTCGTTCTAACAAAGCCTCGTCGTCTATTTTTTTGCCAAGAAGCGCTTTTGCGACCGGGGACTTCCAAGAAATCTGGTTCTGAGTGGGGTCGTACTCGTCTTCACCCACGATTTGATAGGTTTTTTCATCGCCGTTTTCATCTTCAAAAGTGACATGCGCTGAAAACAAAACCACATCTGAAGGCTGAGCGCCTGGGTTTATAACATGAGCTGACTCAATGCGGTTTCTGAGGTGGCGAAGTCTAGAGTCGATTTGTCGCAGCCTTCTTTTGCCGTAGATATAGTCTCCGTTTTCGCTTCGATCGCCGTTCGATGCCGCCCAGGCCACGGTCTCAACAAGCTTAGGTCTCTCTTTGTAGAACAGATCTGAAAACTCTTGTTGCAGCTTTAAGAAGCCTCTTGGAGTTATGTAATTCTTTTGTTTTTCCGTCACAAAAATCCACCCGCGTCAAAAACCGTCGAATTTATTTGATATCTCCGCCTAGGCAGATCATTAATTGTCGCTCGGAGAGACTAACCAGAATCAGCTCGGAATTTCAATCTCTACAGGGGGCCCTGCGATGGAGTCGCTAATTGACACAGTGAACAATACTCTCAACACAGCCGTTGGCTTGTTGTGGGGAACGCCACTTGTAGTGTTGCTTGTGGGCACTGGAGTCTTGCTCACCATAGCCATGGGTTTTCCGCAGATTCGTGGCTTGCGACATGCTCTTGATGTTGTGCGTGGCAAGTTCGATGACCCCGACGACCCAGGGGAGATCTCACACTTTCAAGCTCTGACCACGGCTCTTTCAGCTACCGTTGGTTTGGGTAATATCGCGGGTGTAGCCGTGGCGATTAGCTTAGGCGGGCCGGGTGCCGTGTTTTGGATGATCATGGTCGGTGTCTTAGGTATGGCGACGAAATTTTCAGAAGTTTCTGTTTCACTCATGTATAGACACGTTGATGAGAAGGGTGTCGTTCATGGTGGAGGCATGCACTACATCGAACGCGGTCTCGGCAAAGCCTGGAAGCCTATGGCGATCTTCTTTGCAACAGCAACGATGTGTGCCAGTTTTGGTGCTGCCAATATGTTTCAAACCAATCAAGTGGCCTCGATTCTCAGTGATCGTTTTGATGTTCCAAATTTGCTCACAGGTATTGTGATTTCGGTGATGACAGGTGTTGTGATCATTGGCGGCATCAAGCGAATCGGCAAGGTGACATCAACACTAGTTCCGCTAATGGGCGGTATTTATATCGCGGGCTGTATCGCTGTGATCGCGATGAATATTTCTGAAGTGCCATCTTTGCTCTACTCAATTGTTTACTATGCGTTCAACGACCTCGAATTCACAACGGCCGGCGGTGCCATTTCTGGAATTGCCGTAAGAGAGATTATCACTCAAGGTGTAAGGCGGGCGTGTTTTTCGAATGAAGCAGGTCTTGGTTCATCACCTATCGCACACTCAGCAGCAACAACCAAAGAGCCAGTGAGAGAGGGTGTAGTGGCGCTTCTGGAGCCACTAGTTGACACAATTGTGGTTTGCACCATGACCGCCTTGGTGATTTTGAATTCAGGGCAGTGGGTGGACAAGGATCTCACTGGGGTTGATTTAACGGCTGCTGCTTTTGATCATGCGATACCAGGTTTTGGTGGAATATTCGTGCCTGTTGCAGTCTTTCTGTTTGCTTACTCCACATTGCTCAGTTGGTCTTACTACGGCGAGCAGGCAGTTTCTTACCTGTTTGGACCTAAAGGGCTTTTGCCCTACAAGCTAGTTTTCTGTATTGCAGCTGTTATCGGTGCTGTGTGGTCTCTTGGGCCGATCATCGCGTTTTCAGATATCATGCTGGGTTTGATGGTGATTCCCAATCTAATCGCAGTTCTGTTGCTGACCCCGAAGCTTCGAAAAGAAGTGAACGGCTACTTCAGAAGACTTAAAAACGGCGAATTTGCAGAGCATTGAGCCACCCAGGGGCCTGAGTCAAATAGCCATTGCTTGGCCCTAGAGTCGATAGAGGCTTTGTTAAAATGTAAAACAAAGTCTAAGAGTGTATTATATAGGTTATAACTCAGCTTATATTGCGATAAAGAAAGCGATACATCTGTGCTAATTCCGTCATCAGATTATCTCAATAATTACAAATTTTTTGAAAATATGTGACTGACACGACACAACAAAACTTGCTGTAAGTCCAGTTTGCGTTTCTACTCACCCAGTCTTCTGCAGAATAGATTTTGGTTCCAAATCGGCACCTATGTTCTGACAGAAAAATGATAAAACTCGAGATCTGAGCTTGGGCGAAAGATTGAGAGAAAAAACCTAATCCTTGGGGGGGATAATGACTAAGCACCAAATCGGGCTCACTTTTGCGAGTGCCTTGATAGTAATGAGTGGTTCGCTTGCAAACGCACAAACCACTGAGAAATCTTCAGAATCAAAAACCAAGATTGATAAAATGAAGCCTGGTAAAAATAAGGTTGAAGGCGACATCGACAGTGAAGTTACCAATGCTCGTATGAGAGCGACTTCAGGCTCAAAGTCAAAGTACTCGCTTTCTTCTAGCTTGAGCTGGTTGGGTGGTCGAATTGCTGATCCATTTATAGAAGAGAGACCGAATATCGTCGGCGATCCTTCAACTGAAACAGCAACTTCTTTTAGCGGTAGTTTCTCAGGTCGTTACAGATGGACAAAGAACTCGTCTGTGACTCTTGGAATTGGCGCAGGTGTTTTGACTCCACTTCAAGGTAACATCGGTTACAGAGGTCGTGAGAATCAGATGAACGTGACTGACCCGTTCTTGTCTTACTCTTATGTTGGCAAGCTTGGTCGCTTTCAAACTATCAACAGCTTTTCTGTTGCTGCCGGAACATCTGAAGCTTCTCAAGATGTTGATAACGTAGCTAGAGCGAGTTGGAGCCCGAACTTCTTGACCACAATCGAAGGCACTAAGCTGACTCTTGGTATGGCTGCAGGGATCACTTACAACTTCTACGGTGGCGATGTTGCTGACGGCGAAGTTCTTACTGATTCTGGTGCCAACATTGAGCCGTTCTTGACGACTTACAGTGTGGCTCTATTTCCTTACATGGAGTACGCTTTCAGCGATAAGTACCAGTTTAGAACAGTGTTTGGTTACTTCAACTGGAGACATATCCGCTCTGACGACTCACAGTCACCGGTCGAGGGCTTGTCTAAGCTGAACAGCTACCAGTCTACAGGTATCAACATGATTCTGACTCGAGACATTTTCTTGTACCCTTACTTTCAGTTTTCTCCAGACGACATGGCTTTGGATAAAACAACTCTGGCAATGTCTGCGACTTTGAACGTATTCTAAGTTAAAGAACAAACTGCTTAATTAAAAACCCGAAGCTCGTGTCTTCGGGTTTTTTTTGTTGGCAATGCCGATTTTGGTTTTTAGCGCAAAGCCGGCTTTAGAAAGAGGCGATATTGCGAGAAAGCTTCTTTTTGATCTCTTTGTATTCTTTCTCCATGAAGAGTTTGGTGTTTGTGCCTTGTCTTCTGAAGTAATCTAGTGTGGCTTTTGCCTTTTTGTACTTTTCGTTGGCAACAAGCATTTTGATATAGTGGCGAGTCACTGTGACTTGTAAAACACCAGGTTTCGATTTCAAAATGCTTTTGAAGTACTTCTCAGCTTTTTCTGTTTGGTTCGTGGCAGCCAATGCCTTTGCGTAGTTGAATCTCGAGTCTAAGTTTGGCTTCACATCTGTCAGGCCGAAGTAGAGGTCGTAGGTTTTAACAGCCTCTGCATAACGGCTCGCTTGCATTTGCAAGTCACCGAGTCTAGCCAGGCTATCGGTTTGGGTGTTATCGAGTTGATAGATGTCCATGAGTGCCTCTTCAGCACAATTGATTTTTTTTCGGTCCAGGCAAATCTCAACAATCTGATTCAAGTCAGCAGCTGATGCAGATTGAGTTATCTGCTTACCCTTTAGTGGGATAATGCTAAGGGCGTAAGAGTCCCAGTTCACGACTTGGATAAAGCTTGCGACCAAGAGAGCTGCAAAAACAGCGATTGCAATGCATACTCGGTCGTTCATTTTCGTATTTGCAGCCTGGTTTTTTACCGAAGAAGTCCAGCCACACTCGCAGACTATCATGCCGTCAAATTGTCTCTCGGCTGGTATCTCTGTGCCACATGCTGGGCAGTGTCCGAAATGAGTCATATAACCCCCTAATGTCCACTGCTGTACTCTTCACAGATTGTGCCAATCAAAACATAATGTTTGCTGTTTTAACTCACCTCATACGATCAGTTTTTATTCACTGACTGTTCTCTAGACAGAAGTCTTAACTCTAATTTAAGTGATTTGTTTCACTCTGAGACCTCTTCAAACTCCAAGCTTTTCAATTGTTTAGGTTGAAGTGGGGCAGTGACCCAGCTTTTTGGGGTTGCAGGCCTGGATGCAGGTCGGGGAGTCTAAACAAGATTGAGTAGTCTCAAAGGTTTTTGAAAGGTTTCAGCGACCTGGTTTTAGACCAAGGCCCGTTGTGGCGAATGATCAGGCTCAGTATCCTTATATATAAAGGGCCATAGGCATCATCAGGACGGATGCAGTGTGGGTTCTCATTGTTTTGCGATTCAAGGAAGAAGAGCAGGGAGCCATTAGTGGGACGCAAGAAGCGTAAAAAAGACCATAAAAAGCAGAGTTCTCAAAGCCACAATCAGAGGCAAAAGCCAAAGCGAAAATCGCAAAACTCCAATCAATCACAAGTCGAACAATTGGATGCTAAAAGAACCAATGCATCAGCTACTGAGCTTGGCCATGATGGTGGTGGGCCGGCAGATCCATTTAGGGGCAAGTCTCTTGAGCCTAAGACTTTTGGAGACTTTTTGCTTCTTGGCGATGCGACTAGTTTCAAAAACACATTGATTGAATACCTACCAATGGGGTTGCTCACTTTCATTGTTTATATGCTAACTCTTTGTCCAACAGTTCCTGGTGGAGATAGTGGCGAGTTAATTACTGTCTCGACTCAACTAGGTGTTGCGCACCCGCCAGGTTACCCGCTCTATACCATGCTCGGCTATTTGTTCTCGAACCTGCCATTTTTTACTCCGGCTCAAGGTGTGAACTTTATGTCTGGAGCATTTCAAATCGTTGCTGGGTTTTTTCTGTTTGCCACATTCAGAAGATGGCAAAGAAACACGCTTGTTGGCTGGCTTATTGTTGGGGTCTTTAGTTTTTCGCCGCTGATTTGGCGATATGCTGTGGTGGCGGAAGTGTTCACGTTGAACAACCTGTTTTTATCAGCTTTGACCTATCTTTTGTATCGTCTGTTTGAAGAGCCAAGCGGCAAATGGGTTATGCGATTTGCTGCTGTTTTTGGTTTGGCTTGTGCTCATCATCACACAATCTTGTTTTTTGTTGTGCCGTTTTTTCTTTGCGCAGCTTTTTTTCACCGAAAAACTGTGTTTGAGCCTAAAACTTTTTTCGGCTCAATTGGTGTGTGGGCAGCTGGTTTTGTACCTTACTTTTATTTACCCTATGCTTCAAAGCCACTCTACATCTTCAATTGGGGCCATGCGCACACTTGGGATGGTTTTTGGACACACTTCCTCAGAAGTGAGTACGGCACGTTTCAGCTTGCCTCGGGCAAAAAAGACTACAGTAACTTTTTGTTTAGCTTAGGTAAATATGCTGTAGACACTCTCGATCAGTTTTTAATCGTGGGTGTTGTGCCAATAATCATTGCCTTGCTGTATGTGGTCTTTAAGTGGGGTAAGCAAAAACCTTTTGCAAAGACCCTACTGTTCTCTGTGATCTTTTATTTGTTTGTGTTTCACATTCTGGCCAATATGGATCTTTCAAATCGACTGTTTTTTGATATTCAGTCTCGGTTTTGGATGGCGCCAAATATGATTATGAGTTTGTTTTTTGGGTGGGGTCTTTTGATGCTGTTTCAAAGGGCGCTGTCTACGTCGACTCAGCAGATGCAGAGGTCTGTCGCTGCCGTGGTCGTCGCTGTGGCGGTGTTTTCGCAAATCGCTCTGCATTACGAACTAGAGGACTATAGTCAAAACCAGGTTTTTCGTGATGTCGGTATTTCAATGCTAGATTCAGTGCCAAAGAATTCAATACTGTTTCTTCGAGGCGACATCTATGTGAATGTTGTCAGGTACCTTCAGGCCGTTGAGGGTTATCGAACCGATGTGTCGGCATTGCCTTTTGATCTTTTGTGGTGGCCTTGGATGAAGGCTAATGTCGAAGCCTCTCTACCGAGCGTAAACCTGCCGTCAGATCTGTATCGCTACCGTAAGAGACACTACAAGCACTTTACTCTCAAAGAGCTTTTTGATGCGAACTCACATAGGCCGATTTTTGTAGGCAAGCTCAGGTCTGACGAGATGAAGAATGTCTCTGATAGCTATCAAATTTGGAACATGGGCTTCTTGAATAAGGTCATACCAAAGTCAAAGGCTTTTGATTTTAGGGAGTATCAAGAGCATGCCAGGGGTTTTGAAAAGTATTTGCCTCCGAAGAGAGAAGACATTCGTGACAAGTCTTGGGAAGCCTTTGTCTACCATAACTACTGGGATCGTGAGTTGGGCCGGGCTAGGCAGTTGTTTGCCAAAGCCATGGCCGATGGCAATCGAGATCCAAATATTTTGCTCTACGGTGCGGGTATCATGAAGAAAATCATCGACAATCATCCGAACCCGCCGCTCATCGTGCACAAAAATTTAGGAGTTGCATATCAGTTCTTGGGCCGTATTGATGCTCGATACAATACCCCAATGTATGAAGCTTGGAAGACCTATGTCAGCAAGAATCCTCCAGGCGATAAAGATGTGCCCAATATCAAACGCATACTTGCGAGTTATGAAGCTCAGCGAGCCAATATTATGCGAGCCAGGCAGCAGCAGAGACGCACTGGGCCTACTGTGCCAAATCGAGGAGTCTCTTCACAACCCAAAAGCACCAAGTGAGAGCTCACTCGTCGAGCAAGTTATCTTAGGCCTCTGTTTCAATCTTACTTAAAAAAGAGCTGAGGCTATTTAATGAGATCTCTTGCTGCTCACCGGTCTTTAAGTTCTTCCAACTTGCGATACCTTTGTCGATTTCATCTTCGCCAACTATCAGCGCACCGATTGCCCCTACTTTGTCGGCTTTTTTCATGCGCTTAGACATGTTGCCAGAGTAGGCCATCTCGACACGAAACCCTTGGCTTCTGAGCTCGTGGCAAATTGCTATGCAGGCGTTTTCTGCTGACTTACCCAGAGGAACCACACTGAAAATTGGGTCGAGCACAGGTGTTTTCTCCACAAGTAGAGCCAGCCTCTCAATGCCTGCAGCAAAGCCGATTCCAGCTGTCGAAGCACCACCCATTTGCTCAATGAGCTTGTCATATCTGCCGCCACTTAAAATGGCATCTTGGGCACCGATGAGTTCAGTGCGAAACTCAAACACAGTCTCGCAGTAATAATCGAGCCCCCTCACTAGGGTCTCGTCAATTTCAAAAGGAATCTTCAGCTGCTCCAAGCCTGCAGTGACAGCCTCGAAGTGAGTTTTAGAGCTCTCGCTCAAAAATTCACTCAAAGAGGGGGCATCTTTAACTATGGCTTGGTCTTGTTCAGATTTTGAGTCTAAGATCCTTAAAGGGTTCTTCTCGAGGCGCTTCACAGAGTCTTCACTGAGATCAGATTTGTGAGATTCAAGATAACTGGTGAGAGCTTCAACATATCTTGCTCGAGACTCTTCGTCGCCCAGGCTATTGATTACCAGTTTGTATTTACCCTCAAGGCCAATTTTCTTCAGGAATACATCGGCCAGAGAAAGGCATTCTATATCGGCTTGAGGCTCTGAAATACCAAGCATTTCTATGCCTAGCTGGTGAAATTGTCGTTGTCTCCCTTTTTGAGGCCGTTCGTAGCGAAACATGGGGCCTTGATAAAAGAACTTTAAAGGGAGTTGACGGGCCATGCCGCCAGAAATGAAGGCTCTAGCAATCGGAGCGGTGCCTTCGGGCCTGAGAGTTATGCTCTCTCCGCCTCGGTCTTCGAAGGTGTACATCTCTTTGCTGACTATGTCAGAAGCTTCGCCGAGAGTGCGTTTAAAGACCTCTGAAAACTCGAAGATAGGTGTTGAGATCTCCTCGAAGCCGTAGTTGTCGACGGTAGATCTAGCTTCTTCTACAATAAAATTGTGTTTCGCTACAGATTCGCCCACTAAATCATGGGTGCCTCGAACTGGTTGCAGTTTCACTAGGACCTCCAAGAGAACTTTCGACAAGCCTCAACACTACTCAGTTTCTTGAGAAGTGACAACCTGGGATGCTTTTTGTAGGGTGGAGGTATGCAAAAAATCATTGATATATCACCTGAAATACACCCTGAAGTCGCAGTATGGCCGGGCGACTTGGCTTTCTCAAGGTCGGTAGCTCTCGACATGAAGTCTGGAGACAATCTTACCTTGTCTTCTATCAACACGACCGTACACCTTGGTGCTCATGCAGATGCGCCAAATCACTATCAGCGAGATGAGGTTGGTATCAGTGGTGTGTCGTTAGAAGCTTACATTGGCCACTGCCAGGTCGTGCATGTGCAGCTCCCAAGGGGGGAGAGAATCAAGCCAGAGCACTTGTCAGGCCGCAAGATCGAAGCACCCCGAGTTTTGTTTGCGACTCAGAGTTTTCCTGATCCTGACAACTTTAATGAAGACTTCAACAGTCTATCGCCTGAGCTTATCAAATGGCTTGCAGAGCAGGGAGTTTGCCTCGTTGGCCTCGACACGCCTTCTGTAGACCCCTTTTCTTCAAAGGCTCTTGAGTCACATCAAGAGCTACATCGTACAGGTATGAGAAATCTAGAAGGTTTGGTGTTGAGCCATGTTGAAGAGGGATTTTACTTTCTCAGCGCTCTTCCTCTTAAGCTTAAAGATGTGGATGCCTCTCCTGTTAGGGCCGTATTAGTTCAAGATGTGAACTGAAAACCAAGTTTATGTTCGACTTCTTTCGGCATCTTAGGCAAGCGGTGGCGAGGTATAAAAAAAGTAGTGAGCTGAAAGAAGTCGTGGAACACGCGGTGTTTTTCTGTAGCAGATCTCAAGTACTCATAGCCACTCGACCCGCCGGTGCCAATTTTAGAGCCTAGCATGCGCTTGGCCATAAGAGCGTGTCTGTAGCGCCATGTAGTGAGATGTTCATCGATATTGATCAACGATTGAATCAGTTGAAAAGGCAAGTGAAGCGCTGGCTGGTCTCGGTAGAGCTGTATCAACAGAGCGGCATGTATCGCCTTGTAGCTTAAACTCCAGCTTCCGGTCTGCTTTGCCTGCTTGTACTTCTCTTCGTCAAATAGGGCCTCAAAAGACTCTAGAGATTTCTTTATGACGCCTAAGTTTCGCTCTTTATCTGTATCAGACAGAAACTCATGTCTTTCAATAACTTCTGAGTCTTCTTTGAAAATCTTCTTTACAGTGTCTTGGTATTGATTCCAGAAGTCGAAGCCCTCGTAATCTAGAAATGGAGTTCTCTCTAGCCAGCTGTTTACGCATTCAAACAAACTCTTTTGCTTTTCAGTGTCGAGAATCGAGCTTTCTTGTTCTGGTTTCAGGCTTTTTTCATAAGGGGCAGAGTTGTATGTGAGCCTGACCTCTCGTTTGAGGCCAAGTTTATTCTCTAGCATTCGAAATTGATGGCTTTGAAAGCCACTAGCTGGGTAGAGCATGTCTCTGAAATCAAGAAAATCAAGTGGGGTCATGGTCTCCATCACGCCAATCTGCTGAATCAAAAGCTTTTGAATTTCGATGACGCGTGATAGTCTCGCTACCACGAGCCCCATATCGTTTTCGCTGACTTTCTCAGCTGAAAAAAGTGTCAATATAGAGTCGACTTCATGAAGTATTTGTTTGAACCAAAGTTCATACACTTGATGTACGATTATGAAAAGAGTCTCTTCGTGAGCGGGTTGGCCGTATTCGACACTTTTTGGTAGCTGTGCCGAGAGCAATGGATCAAGCTGGAGGTAATCATGATAATGTACCGACGGGTAGGGCTTTGTCATAAAGGCTCTCCTTTTGCCAGGCTGGTCGCTGTGGCAACAAAGTGTTCAATATGCTCTTCTGTAGTGTCGAAACTGCACATTAAGCGAATCGACCATTGTTTTTCGTCCCAAACATAAAAGTGCATGGCTTCTCTTAACCGCTTGGTCCACTCTTTTGGAATGGTTGCGAACACGGCATTCGACTCTACCGGATAAAGCACGTTTATTTGTGAGAACGGCTCTAAGGCTTTCGCAAGTTTAGCGGCCATACCGTGAGAATGAATTGCAATTTCAAGATGTAGGTCGCCCTCAAAGTATGCCGAAAACTGTGAGGCTAAGAATCTCGTTTTAGATGGAAGCTGCATGTTTTGTTTTCTTATGTACTTGAACTGATTCGCTGCATGTTTATCAAATAACAACACAGCTTCAACGCCAAGTAGGCCGTTTTTTGTTCCGCCAAAAGAGATTGCGTCAGGGTTCAAAGCATCTTTGAGGTCTGAGAACTGGCATTTTAGCGCGACAATCGAGTTGGTGAGTCTTGCGCCATCTACATGCACGCGCAAGTTATGTTTCTGGGCAAATTCTCCGATCTCGCCCAGTTCTGCAAGACTGTAGACAGTACCCAGTTCTGTGGGCTGGGTAATCGAAATCAAGCCAGGTTGTG
>JABSOQ010000106.1 GCA_013216195.1 Bdellovibrionales bacterium | reverse complement strand
CGAAGAAGCCTAGACGGGTTGAAAGGTATTGGTTGGGCCTTTTTATTGAAGGCCCTATTTGCTTGCTACTGTAAATACGACCGCGACCAGTACGATAAGCACCCCTACGGCTGCAATGATCATCCACGGCTTAAAGGCAAAATCATTAGACAACTCAGCTTCATTCGAGCTGTTAACTTCTGCTGGCTGATCAGCCTGTGCAGCCGTTTCGACTGTTATGGCTGCGTCTGTCAGGTTTGCTGATGATGTGGCGGCTTGAGAATTGTTAGCCTGAGACTTGTCAGTCCGAGACTTCATAGGCGTGACAGAAGCAATAGGTGCCTTGACCTTTTTTCGAATCGGCTCGTTACTGCTGGCCTCTTCACCTTCATTGCTCAAAACGTTCATAAACTCACGCTTCAAGCAGAATGCACCCTCAAAAGACTCGCGGTAACGGGTCTGAGTGCCAGCGGTCTCGGCACTGTTGTACTCTGCACTTCTGAAGTGACCCTCAATATCAAAACTTGGCTCCCAACCGAGCTCGGATTGTATCTGCCCCACAATGCGTTTTGAAACAGCACCATAGCCGCAAGCTGACTGCAGAATCAAAATCATGCGGTCAAGCTGGTCTCCTGCACTTAAAGAGCCAAAGCCCGGGTAACTTGTCATCAGCTTTTTCAAAAACCGATACTCTCTTTGGCTTAAGTCACGAATTGAGCGATGTTGCTCTTCTGCGCTCGGTTGTTTTTTGGCTTCGTCACCTGACAAAACACTCTCCCCTTTATGGTGAAACTTCAGTAAGCTTCAACCTGCCCTGACTCCAGTTTAGATAAAAACTGCCCAGAATGCTAACACAAGCCAATCTAGACCGGCCGAAGGGAGTGTAAAACAAAAGAAGCGGCTTCAGGGCCGCCTCTTCAACTAGACTTTCAAACAGTGTGACTATTAGAAATAAAGTGAAAACTTCGCAGTGAATCGCTCAGTATCGAATTGTCTAGAATACTCAGCTGCCAGCTTCATAAGTAACAACTTCACTTCAGCACCAACGATCAACTGAGTCGATGTTGTGTTCACTGAGGCTGAATCACTCGAAGTAAAGTCAGTATCGAAAATCGAACCCGAGCCATTTACTCCAAGATCACCAGAGGCTTGCAAAAAACCTAAGGCCGCATAAGGAGAAACCACCAAAAGGTCTTTACTGACAACGGCTTGCAGACCCGTAACCGTACTCTCATAAGTTCCATCAACGGTTACACCAGGAGTAGAAGGATCTTCTTGCTCAAAGTTAATTTTAGTTTGAGAGTAATGACCTTTTAGTGCAATTGACAATGGCAGTGCCGACAACACGCTCTCTGTCAGAGACCACTTCACTGCAGCAGTCGTGTTTGAAAATGCAAAGCCATCATCTCCGAACTCTGGTATCAAACTCAATTCGAAGGTCCAACCAAAGGGCACACTCAAAATACCAAGCAGCCCACCATGTGGCAGAAGGCCAGGCACATCAGCATCCGGATCAGCATCTTGCACAACATCATCAAGAGAGTTGACCTTACCAAGACCACCGATCAAGCCCACTTCGAAACCAAACACCGAACCGAGAGTATTTGCGCCTGAAACTGAAGTGTGATGAAAGATTGACGAAAAGTCTCGAACGACTTTTTCTAGGTCGCCCTCTGTCACGCTATCGAATTCGAGATCTTGCGCAAGAGCAGTGCCTGAAAACAGCAATAATGCTGCAGCTAACATTCTTAATGACGAAAACATCGTTCTTCTCCCTACCTTAAAGTTGGCTATTCACAATGACCAAAACCACCTGATGCCTACGATTGATATCTCACTCTGTAACGAGTCTGTGATCTACCCGCTTGAATCAGCTGTGTCTTTGAACCTCATTAAAAAATAGATCGCAGACCAGAGCAAGACCAGATAAACAAGAAGTGCCGGGCCTGGGATCTCTACCATTGGGCCGACGCCTTCGCCACCCATGATCATGTTCTCCAAACCCGACCAAGGAGTAGGCAGCATCGAGCGAAAACGACCATAAGGAAGCCAAGAGCTAACCTCGACTTTGGTAACCCAATCAAAGATATAGCCAAGCAGGGCCTCACCAAAAAGCACATAGGCCGTAAACAAAAAGATACCCTTCACAGTATGACTAACGAAAACACCAAACAGGGTCGCAATTGAAAGCACACCAAAGACCCTAAAGAAAACGGCGCCAACAATAATGAGTGACTGATTAAGGTTCTCTCCGGCAAACAAAGATGGATCAAGAAAGCTAACTGCATTGCCTGCCAATAACACAGAGGCTACGACGCTTAAAAAAAGCACCACAAACATTTTGCCTATCATCCAACTCGAGCGAGACAAACCATCGATAAAGTGTTGTTTAAGAGTGCCGTACTCTTTTTCTTGCACCAATAAGCCAATCAAAACATACGACAAGAAAACTTCAAAATAACCAGACACTGACGACATCGCGAGGAGCCCTCGAGTTGTTTTCATTACGATATATTGGATCTGCTCAAACTGACCAAGCGACTGAACGATTAGCTCTCTGCCTGAGTAGAATGTCAAAGTTAGGCAAGCTGCGTACAAAACCAAAAAGACCCAGAAGAATCGGTAGTTCTTGAGTCGGACCAATTCAAACTTAAGAGTGCCCATCACTGACCACCTCCCGTCTCTTTCAATTTTTTCAAGAAATTCTCTTCAAGAGTTGTGGATCTCAAGGTTAGTGATTTCAAACAAACTTGGTGATCAAAACAAAATCGATTCACTTCTTCGCCGCCCAGATCTTGTGAAAATTGGGCTTTGACAAACTCTCCCTCGATCTTCAATGACTGTAACTGAGGGTGCTTATTTAAAACAGCTGCTAGCTCATTATTTGACACGGCTGAAAGATAAAACCAACTCGAAGCCCCCATCACTTCTGATAGCGACCCTGATGACATCACCTGCCCGAGCTTGAGCATCAAGACATGCGAGCAGACTTTCTCGACTTCATCAAGAATGTGGCTTGCCAAAATGATTGTGCGACCTTTGGCCTTTTCTTCTAAAATTAGTTTTCGAATATCGGCAATGCCCTGCGGGTCCATTCCGTTAGTAGGCTCATCGAGAACGAGAACATCGGGTTCCCCTAACAAGCAAGCCGCTATGCCGAGCCTTTGCTTCATACCCAGTGAGTACTGCCCCACTTTTTTCTTCAAGAAGGGGTCTAGCCCAACTTTTTGAATCGCAGGTTTAATTTCGCTAAATGGCACACCCTTTATGCTTGCGGTGAGTTTCAAGTTTTCTCGACCTGACATCCAAGGGTAAAAGCGAGGTCTCTCTAGCAAGGCTCCAATTCGCTTGCGCAAAAAATCGGCTCGCCCGTGACCAAACCAACTGAAATCACCGGAGGTCGGCCTGGTGACCCCTAAAAGCATACTCAGAGTTGTTGTCTTACCTGAACCATTAGGCCCGAGTAATCCCCAAACTTCCCCCTGCCGAATTTCGAGCGAGAGTTCGGCCACCGCCAAGGTGCCGGAGTACTTCTTTTTCAAATTCTGTGTCGATAAAATAAGCTGACTCAAACTGCCACCCTTTGCTGCTCAATGAAAAAGAGTTTAGCTGTCGTACCGAACCTGGCACAACTGTCTTCTAACAAAGGTGACGCAGGGGCTTACAACATTGTATTGAACTCAACTCTTATCCCCGATAAACCTGAACCATGAGTGATTCTACTAGCGGGATTGGCGAGACCATCTTGATCTACACCGACGGGGCCTGCTCAGGTAACCCAGGCAAAGGTGGCTGGGGCGCAGTTGTTTACCTTCCACCAGATACAGTTTACGAACTCGGCGCTGGCAGGTTCAAAACCACGAACAACCAAATGGAGCTCACTGCTACTATTGAAGCCCTTGAGAGTCTCGAGGCCGAAGACATGCCCATTTGGCTTTATACAGATTCTACCTACGTCATCCGCGGCATTACGCAATGGATCTGGGGCTGGAAGAAAAAGGGCTGGAAAAACTCTGAGGGCAACCCTGTTAGCAATCAAATCGAATGGCGAAAACTTGAAGCTGAAGTCACTCGGCTAAAAAAGCAGGGCTGCACAATTGATTGGCGCTACATTCGTGGGCATCAAGGCCATGCTGGCAACGAGAGAGTTGATCAAATCGCCGTCGCCATGACTCACAAAAAACCGATCCAGCTCTACGACGGTCAACTTCTGGGCTATGACGTAGCCATCATGGACATACCTGAAAGCCATGAGCTACCGGCAATGAAAGACCGAAAAACAAAAAAAACAGCCTATAGCTACCTCAGTTATGTCAACGGGCAGCTACAAAGACATGCAACTTGGAAAGAATGTGAAGCTGTTGTTAAGGGTCGACCCGGGGCCAAGTTCAAAAAGGCAATGTCAGCCGAAGATGAAAAGAGCATTCTTGAGAGATGGGGGCTTTCGCATCTTGCCTGAAGCCTCGCGGAGTGACAGTTTTTGGCAATTTTCAGCAATTTCTCCTCAACCCCTTTACCTAGTTTCACCGGCTTAGATTGATATTTTTGTGGTCTGTGCCTTGCTCCTATAAGGTTTGGGAATGGGGCCTTTGATCTGAAAATGATTTTCGGATCACCCTGAACACTTGTGGGTTTTGAAAAACAATTGTGGGAACTTTTCTCAGGTCAAACCTCGTTCATAACTTCATACAAGGTAGGTGAATTGTGGGACGATTGACTGTCTTACTTGTGGGAATTCTACTGAGCTTCGATGCCTATGGTGTAAGCCCAGACCCGCTAGGTCTTCAAATTAAAAGAAGTGAAGCCAGCTGCATAATGAATCTTAACTTGCATGCGAGCCGCAGCAACTTGAACGGGCGCATTCGAAACAATGAAGACCCTGATGTTCAGGAGTTTGAGCTCGAGAAATGGCTGTCGAGTCGAGAGGCAAAAGCGACCCTCCCCTACTTACCGAGCCTGCCTGGAAAAGCCTGGATGTACCGAAAATCTAGGATATCACCATTCGTAGCCAATAGCTACTCACACATTGAAAATGGGGCAGTCTTAATTAACGGATTGCAGGTTACCTTTGGCAAGCGAATTGATGAGGCATTTCTTGTAAAGGTGCGAGACACCTTTTTGGAGAACATCGACTTTTTCTTAAACGGCGGCATCGTGTTCGAACGACAGTCTCCGCCAGTCTCTGCAAGCGAATTGTTAGATACAATTCAGTTTCAAGTCAGTGAAGACGTCAACATCGCTGGCTCTGCCGTGATCTACACTTTTAGATCACCCATCTTCACTGTCACCACCCAGCAAGGCACTCAACATTCAGTCGACTTAGCGCCTGAAGTCTCCTACTACCTCCTGAACGCACTGTTTTTGAACTCATCTGAAGCCGCCATTCCGAAACCGCAGCGCACTGCCAGAGAGACCGGCAGACACTTAAGAGATAACTTAACCCCTGCCCAACAAGGCGGCACTGGGCTTCAAACAATTCCTGCCGACAGAGCGGGTGACGAAATGAGTTTGACAGAAAGACTCAACAGCATCGAGGTCTCTCCCCTAGGGCTACCAAGCCCTGACATGTCTCAGCCCGATATCGAGCAATTTGCGTTGATCAAAGAGGCCATCGAGAGAAGACTTCAACAAACTGATTGGAGGTCTGATGCCGAAACAGCTGCTAGACGACTCCGTATGGATGCCATTCATGGTAACTGGAGAAACTCTAACTCCAATTGGCGTTAGTCATCTAGCATATTGAATTTGGCGCTAAAGTACAGCAACTGAGTCTTCTGCTTGCCTGAGCTAAAGTTGTTGTCACTGATAAACATCAAAAGCCGACCTCCGTCTTTCAGCTTGGGGCCAAAAGACATGCCTTCAAGGTTGTCGACTTTGGGATGCTCCGAGCCTAGCTTACCGAGTAGACTATCAAAGTCGTAAACTAGTTCTTTCGTGCAAGTCTCGAAAAGCTTGCCTTTAAGCTTCTTGAGAAGTTGCACATCGGTCGCACCGGAACAATTTGCAAGAAACAGCTGGGCTCTGTTTCGGCCGCGACCATCAAGGTAAGACCTCTCTAGCACCAAGTATCTTTCTGCTCCCAACTGAATTAAGTCAGTCACGCCGATCACAGACTCTCCACCAGGGTCTTTAGCAGGAATCTTTGAAATGGGATAAACCTTATGCGAGATAAGCTGCCCAGGGAACCCCTCAGTGAGATCGTAGAGGTAAAAGCGAGTGTTGGCACCTCTTTCTGCACCTGCAACGTGATCATCTTGCACGAGTGCGTTTTCGGTGGCCGTAACTAGGCGCCTCTCTTCAGCTAAATAATTCAATGATTCCAAAGAGAGATTGAAGCGAATTCCAAATGTGTTCTCTTTCCACTCTTCATTTTCAGGAAACACTGGAGGCCCCATCTTCATGAATTCTTCAACCACACCATCGCCTGAGACTTTCATAAGGCCAGGTACAGCAGACTTTGTTGCAAGAAAATCGCCCTCAGTCGAAACATAGATTTGCTCATCATCGCCGATGGCAATCCCTTCTGTATCGAAAGAACGTCTAGGATAATCCTTGCCATCGACAGTTTTAAAAGAAACCTCAGCTTTGACGCTCGCTTTCGGGGTTTCACCTTCCACAATCTCAAGGGAGAGCTTGTAGAACCTAGAAGGCCCAGATCGACCTCTGTCATCGCTCACAGCATACAGTGTACTGGAAGCATCGGCCCACTCGAGACCTGACAGGCCACCGACTGGGGTGTCACTGCCAGACCAGCTGTTCGGCAAAATTTGATCACCAATAAACTCGAGAGAAACTTTACTCGAGGTCACTTTCTCAGCTTCAGACTCCGCCTGCAATTTCGCAGCAGTGAACTCACCTCGCCAAATGCCTCGAACGAAAAAGGCTATCGGGCCCACGATTACGATCACCATTATGGCAACTTGTAGAGCACTCAAACCTTTTCGCATATCTTCTCCTAAATCATTTTCAGCAGGTCTTACAACCTTTGCATCATGCCAGCAAAGCTGATTAGTGGTGTCGTCTCATCATTCATTCTACGACTCTCTTCGTACATTAGGTGATCACCTTGCACACGAATAGTCATTCTCCAGTGACGAATATCTCCGTTGGGCTCTGGTTGAGTGAATCCAACATTGATAACTCCACCTCCATAAGTTCCCACTTCTTGATCACCAAAATACAGCTTGCCATCTTCATAAGTAAGCGCCACCTGGTAAAACTGCTCTTCGTGATTGTCACAAATTCTTTGCCCACCAACGAAAACAAATTGAGTTTCATCAGCGTAGTATTGCATCTCCATCACTGAACACTGGCTCAACACACCATCTAATATGTAAGTGCCTTTGCCCGACCAGTTGCCAGCAACACCGCTTTCGTTCAGATCTGCAGCTGCTACAAACCCACCCAACACCAATACGACTAGCGTAAAGAATTTCGCTTTCATACTTTCCCTCCATAGAAAAGACAAGGTCTATCGGGCCTAATGCCCGAACCCAAGATTTGACGTTGAAACTATGTAATTAGATGGAAACAAAAATTGACTATTTTTTCAAATGAGAAAGATAAGGCTCCCAGCTGGTGGGGCGCTTTTGGAAGCTCTTGTAAGAAAACTCTTTACTGGGCAACCACTTTGGCTGCACTGGCTTTGACTTTAGAGGCATCTCGGCCTCCTGAGGGGTCATGTTGCCTTTTTTGTTATTACAAGGCCCACAAGAAGCAACTACGTTGGTCCACTCATGCTTTCCTCCACGAGAAACAGGGTGAACATGATCGATTGTGAGTGCTTTTTCTGGAAACCGGTTACCACAATACTGACAGATGTAATTATCGCGTAGAAACAGGTTCTGCCTAGAGAGCTTTACTTTTACAGATGAAAAATGGGGCCTGATGTACTTTCGAAGCCTGAGCACACTTGGTAATTGAAACGACTTTTTAGCGCTTCTCACACGAACAGAATGATACTCTAAGATATCGACTTTGTCTTGCAGCCACAAGATCATGGCCTTTTGCCAATTCACCACTTTAAGTGGCTCGTAGCCTGCATTCAGAATTAGTGCGCCTGAGCTGGAGAATCTATGATCGAAAGCATAACCTCCTCTATAGTCTTATTTTCTCTAACAACTTGAAGTTTGCGCAAGTCCAGGCTTTGTCAAAACTCAATTTTGTTCTCAAAATGACACATTTGCCAATGGTCTCAAAGCCTTTACTAGCGCTTATCACAGCAAACAATTGTAACTCTTAAAATTTCTTATATAATTTTGCTTCTATTTTGGTTAACCGATTCTAAAATGGCAGCTCGAGATCACACTGTTTTTTTACCTCAAGCCTTCAAAAGCTAAAAACTCTCACCAAAAGTGAGAGTTTTTTAAACTAAGAAGCGTACTAAGCCTCAATTTTTAAAGGTTCTGCAACTTGTTTTGAAAGTCTTGAAGAACCCTTTTCACATCAGCCCACTCGATGGCAACCAACAAGCTCGCTGGAAATGGCACTGCACCCACCAACACTTCTAGTCTGTTGATCACAACATCCATACCCCCTGCCAAACGACCAAGAAGCTGCTTGTATCTGGCTTCAAGACCATCGATGCGGCTCATTACAGTCATTAAAGCTGCAATAGCAGATTGATGAAGTGGATTCGCTGTGTCGAGCTGAGAAATTTTATCAGCCAGCTTACCTCTAAGAGTGTCGAAAACCTGAGGAGACTGCTGCAGTTTCTCATAGATCTTATCAAGAACCTTGGCGATAGCTTTGTCGATTATAAGCTGACGACTAGCTCCGCCTTCACCTTGAATCTCAATGCGTCCACCACCGAGTTTGATTTTATTAAGATATCTTTCTGCTTCTTCAGCAGCGACATTAGCTTGCTCGACGGCATCGTCGGAGTCAGCCTGAACTTCAGCCGAAACCTTTTGAACGTCAAAAGGAACAGGAGCATAAGCTGCACTGTCATTATTATTGTCTGCGCCTTGTCCATTATTAGTGCCGCCAGCCTTACTTGCCGCGGTTAAACCTTTTGAAGTCATTCCCTGCCCACAGGCAACCAAACCCATTGAAACGACCACTATTGCGATTGCTTGAATTGTCTTTGATGTCATAACGTACCCCTTCGTTTTTTTGAAAATCTTCACACGGTGGTAAATTGCAATTGCGATACCGACTTTTTGACAGTCCAGAGACAAAAGACCAGGTTTTAAGTTAAAAAATCTGACAACTTGAGCAGCCTGTCTAATCGCTTGATATTTTTAGTCGCTTAACGTGCAGCGATAAAACTGCGTTACATGTCTATATATATCGTTACACGAAGCTGCCAGAACCCTAAGCGAGCCCTTGGTCTAGCCTCTCGTTTCAAAGCAAGCCGCTCGTGTAGGGCAATTGTTTTTGAAACTGTACAATTTCTGACAACAAAACAGCATTGTGCAAACTTGAATGTTTAGTAGCCGTAAAGGTAGTAAACCCTTTCTTTGTCAATTTTTGACAAAGCGTTTTGCACTGGTCGAAGCGGATCACGGGTTTTCGAAGTGAGAGTTTTCAGCTTTGCGGGGTCTTTAGAAAAAGCATGTTCAGGGTAAAGCATGATAGATTGATGATCGAAACTAAAGACAGAGCCAGTGTAATTGTGCACCAAAGTGTCTGGCACAATATTAAACTGAGACAAAAAAGGAGCTTCAATATTTTGCCAATTCACGGTCAGATACTGATCTCTCTCTTCCCTGGAGTGCTCGTGCACAAAACCTAGCGCATGCATGATTTCATGCAGAATCTGGGTCTTACCGCAGTCTTTTGAAAGCAATATTGGCTGAATGCCCCCGACCATACCAAGCAAAGAAGCACAGTGCTCACTAGAGGCCACAAATACGATACCATTTTGAGTCTCTGGCGTCAGAGGCACAAACCGGATTGGGGTCTCTTGCTCGAAGTAGGCAAGTGCCTGCTTCACCAAGTCGGCATCCACGCCCTCATCAATCAAATACGGAATCTCTGCCGAAGGCCACAACGAGGGCTTACCTGGCTCAAAAACGCCTTGCTTCATATCCTGCTGCTCAGACGACAGCTTACCAAGTATTAAGTCACCAAAAGCAATCGCATAGCCACCTTCAATAACCTTAAAATGAACTTGAGATCTCTTAAGGCCTGGCGGATGTCTCTCACCAATCTGCGTGGCCTTACTTGGCTCTGGCTTAAGAGTCTTTACAGGCTCCGGTTTTTTAAGGTTTTTGTTGTTAACCGCTTCGAGAGGCTTTTTTGTTACCGCCCTAACATCTTGAGACGGCTTTAAACTCGGAGACTTCTGCAGCTCTTCGATTTGCTCTACTGTCTGCATGACTGGCACTGAACCTCCTCGCCTGGGGCTTGGCAGCAGCAGATAACCCACAAAACCAATTGCACCTACAAAACCGATAATCAGCACAGAGTTGATCAGCTTCTCAGAGCTCACGATTGTCGCCCTCAGCTTTCAGCATAAACCAGGCCTTTTTTCTAATCAGAAAGCGCAAATACAAACTTGCAATCAAAAACCCGGTCAAACCTCCAAAGAATATATCTGAGGGATAGTGCACACCCACAAATGGTCTTGAGAATGCAACTAGTGCTGCATAAACATAAAAGACAGCTCTCAATGGCGGGTAATAAGCACTTAGCACGGTCGCCGCAGAAAACATATTAGCTGAATGATTGCTAACAAAACTGTAACCCTTTGGTGAATACGGCAGCCTAAGATTGGTTTCGAGAGTCTTGACCCTATGCGGGCGCCTTCTCTTGAAGGTTTTCTTCAACAGCTGGTTCGCCGAGTAGTCAGTCGTGCCGACAACAAACAAAAGCGCCACAAAACAGCGAAACGCAGTCTTGCCTCCTTTGTAAAACCAGTAAAGAAGAATCAAAGGAAAGGCGTAAAGCAAAAAGGTCAGATTGCGGTTCAGCATTGTGATCGTCACAAACAGGCTCTCAATAAGAACAGGCACTTCCAGACTATTGAACGCCAAAAACAATGCCGTGTCGAACTCGAGCAGCTGTTGCATCATACTGACACCTCTTCAAGCACTTGCTTCACTTGCTCTGCAACCTTCTCTGGCCTGATCTCAACTAGGCACTTCTGATACACATCTTTATTTACACAGGGGCCCTGACCATGCTTACTGCACGGCCGACACCTTAGCTGCAGCTCCATCACTCGAGTGTTCGGTCGCGAAGGAAAACCAAAGGGCGCAGGTCCCATTAGAGCCACACAAGGTTTACCCGTCTGCTCTGCCACGTGCATGAGCCCTGTGTCGTTGGACACCAACAATTGTGACTTCATAACCACCTCTGCACTCTGCTGCAGTGACAACTCTCCTGCAAGGTTACGAACACGAGTTGAGTCTATACGTACAAGTGAATTCAGAAAGTGATCCTCGGGACCACCCAAGATTACAAATTCGGTATCGGGAAGAAGCCTGATCAACTCCTTCCAGTGATCGAGTGGCCATCGCTTTAGCTCGTGCGCAGCTGAAGGAGCGAGAGCCACATAGTCTTTTGGAATCATCAAAGTTTGAAAATCTGCTGAACGAGTTTTTAAAAAGAACTGAGGTACTGTGGGCAACTCAAACGGGATGCCCCACTCCTCAAGTGGCTCTAGCAAATCTCTCTGGCCAGAAAAAGGCATTTGAAATTTATTGATTCGAAATTGAAACAGCAAAAAGCGTTTCCATCGGCGAATCGACCGTCTTAAAAATTTGTGACCCTTCCGAATACGCCTTAGGCCAAACCAACCATTGATCCTGAAACTTATGATTCGTGACCTAAGATTGTTATGACAATCATACACGTGAGTCCAAGCCTCGTTCGACAGGTCTGCTGATAGCTCCATCAAGCCTGAGAAACCCTTTGATTTGTCATGTTGCCAAACCCGATGAACATTTGGGTGATCTTGAACCAGCGGTACGAAATCTCTTCGCGTTAGAAAATGAATCTCGCTGCCTGGCCAGGCCTTCGCAAGATGTCCTGCTAAAGACAGGCTTTGCAACACATCCCCAAAAGAAGAGAATCGAATGATGAGAATTTTCTTAGGGCTCATAAACAGGCCAAGGGTAACTCAAAAGCGGCTTGTTATCGAGAAATATTGCCCTACCATGAGCAAACCCTGAGGGCGTTGACTCTACTTGTCAATTGGGCCCGGCTGATCGATGACAACGCAATCTAACTAAGAGAACCTACTCGCCCGAAGCCTCTGCCAAATACTTTTTACTATAGTACTTTTGCTTAAAAGATAGAAATTGGTCGTAATTTGATTTAGAGCCCAAGGTGCCTTGTATCTCTTGCAAGAAGACTTGCTCAATTTTCAACATATCGTCTCGCGACTCTTTGACAAACTGAGGGTTGATCGCTTTTCGACTGTCACGCAATTCTTTGATCAAACTCGACTCTTTGGCAATAAATGTAATGATCACATTCTCACTCAAACCCAGTTCGCTCACAAAAAACTGATCGAGATCAAGAATCCACTGCTCACGGTATTTTGGGTCGAGCTCGTTATCAATATACTTTTGCGTGTATAAAACTCGATCCGTATAGCTGCCGTAATACAGCTGCTTCATCTCTGGCTCAAACTTTGGTTTGTTACGTGCTTTTTCTTCCATTTTCTGGCGATAAATTTCATTGGCAGTTTCTTGCTGGATACTCGCCATCTCTTTTGTTTGAACTTTGAATGCTCGGTAAGCCGACGGAAGACCGACAATTAGGAACAAACTGGCCGCAATGATTGTCGACTTCTTCCAGAAAG
>JABSOQ010000105.1 GCA_013216195.1 Bdellovibrionales bacterium | reverse complement strand
GAAGATTCCGGGTGACCCGAAAGACCGCTACCATTCAGCGTTCTTAGAAGAAAAGATCTTAATCGAAGAGGGTTACCTTCTTTTTAGAAGAGGCTTAGACACTCCTGGTTTTGGAGGAGCGTCTGGGAATCGTCAGATGCCATATGATGTGTTTATCACTTCTTGCGACCCAAGTAGATTTGCTCTCGCTTCCTATCGATTTGGATCGAAGTTCTACTTGGCAGCTATGAACCATGAGGCAAAGGTTTCAAGAGCGCTATTGAGTCAAATTACGCTTATTGATGAGCTTGATAATGACGACGAAGAGTTCTCACCACTTTCTGTTGGAGAGACTGATTCAATTCGGCAAGCGATCTTTGAAGCCACCGAGAGCCTTGAAGCCAATCCAAGAACTCTGCTTAAAGCGCTTGAAGTGAAAGACTTTGCGGCTTCATTAGAAGCAGCTCAGAAAAACCCGTTTGATAACCTGCCAACACTTATTGATATGGCTTTCAAAAGTGAGCTGACACTCGCTGAGATCGCAACGAACGCTAGGTTAGATGATGGTGAATCTTTCAGAATGTTCGAAGATCAAGACATTGTGCAAGAGCGAGTGAAAGCCTTCAAAAGAGAAGATCTCTTAGAGAGGCTTGATCAGGCCTTGAAGATCTACAACACGACTTTGAGCAACTATGAAGAAGATCCTTACGAAGTGATCGCACAAAAAGAGTTGATTATTAATGCACTGATTCGACGTAGTTTCTACGTAGGTAACTATTAAGGGAATGGCCATGAAGAAGATGCGCTTTACACTAATTTTACTGATAGCAAGTTTCACAGCTCAACTGTTTGCTGAACAGTTGGCCGTAGAGTCAATTGTGACCGCCCCAAATAGCGAAGACATATCGCCAGAAGCAGGCGCAGAACCAATTGATCTCAGCGCAGATGTGATAATTGATGGCCCCCGCAGCGGCGAAGACGCGTCTAACGATTACCTCTCGAGAGTTATCATGGCGAGTGCGGGTGCCGACATGGCAATCTGGAGAATCGGAAGTACCGGTCGAGGACAGGCTTTCTTTGGCTCTCCTGAGCATGCTGTTGAAGAGGGCATTGGAAACGCGGCAGGTTTGATACCGATCGGCTACATCGCACTTGCGAGTGGTCAAGTTGGCTCCCAAATTTGTGTCAACGGTGAGCCAAAGACTTACCTTTTCAATGAAGACACTCACGATGAGAGAACGCCTATCGGTTTAGGTGAATCTTATGTCTTTAAAACAAGAGTTCTAGATGAAAACTTGTTTCCTAAGTCAGATCATCTTGATCGCCCTTACCTGGCGCAAGATTTTGCCGCTAGATCTGTTCAGCTACTTTCTCTTGATCCAGTTGAAGAGATGCTTGCTGACCCTGTTAAGCGTGAGCAATTGGTCGATTTGGTAATCTTGAACGTGATCGCCGATGCCCAGCTGGCTGTGTACGCTGGCCACAACAAATGGCTGAAGTACACGATTGAGATTCTCAATACTGCTTGTGAGAGTGATGACGTGCTCAGACAAGAGTATGATAGACTTCTTGATGACCCAAGACGGGTGAGTGATTCTCTTTCTCAGAATTCACGAATTGTTGAGGCCAATGCTGAAAGATCGGCTCCAGCTGTTTTTGAGTTTGCAGAAAAGACTCAAGACGTCGTGAATCGAGAAATGTTTCAAGAGCTCAATATGGGCGATGAAGTGGTTATGGCCAACTTTGTGCTGTCGCCAAACAGAGCGATCGTGTTTCCGAATATAGAAACCGCAGTAGAATATGGTGGCACAAGAGGTCGCCTAGATGAACTCAACTACCTTGTTTTTGAAGGCCGTGAGCTTTCTGATAGCGAAGACAACGGTAACCTGTTGTGCGGCGATAAAGTATTCATGCTGAGAGAAGACACCTACGGTGGCCAGCGTGGCTTAGGTCTCTCATATGTCATGGAAAAGCAGTGGTTGGATGAATTCTATTACCCAATACCAGTGCCCGATCGCGATCAGTTCTTTTTCACCGTTGATTTTCACAAACACGCACTATCTTATCTGAACCCAGAAGTTGGCCCATTTCCAACTAGCGGTTTTCAAGATAAGCAAAGAGATTTGGTTATTCTCTCGGCCTTGGCAGACCTGCAGAAAGGTCTCTTTGAAAGCAATAGAAGCCTAGTCGATGAGTCTAAGCGTGTGTTGGCCACTGCTTGCAGTGAGCCTGGTATGGTAGTTGGCAAAGCCACTGAGCTTTACGAAGACGAAGACAAAGTCACTAGAATTCGAGCGGCACTGATGAGTCAGCTTGAGAGCTACGAGGACAATGAGTTTGTTTTCGCTAACTTTGCCTCAGTTGTAGAAGAAGAGGCTAGGTTGGCCACACATAACGCAGTTATGGGCACCGCTTATGACCTAGTGGAGAAGTCTTACTTCGCTACTGGTAACGGCTTGTTGATTTTTACCAGTTTAGAAGCCGGCGAAGGTGGGGGCTTGAACCCTTTCACTGCACAAGAGGCACGATTTACTGTGTTTTACGGGCGTGAGATGCTGTCGGCAGACCCTCAAGAAGTGATTGCGGCAGCTGGGTCTCGAATTTGTAGCGACAAGGTCTACATGTTGGACGAGAATGCTCACCTTGAAGACACTCCGTTTTTAAGCTCGCAGATCATGGAGCGTGACTGGTTGAATCCAGATTACTTTCCAAAGTCTGTGGCTGGCAGAGAGGGGTCGTTCTTTAGATTCGATTTCGAATCAAACATGCTTGATCACTACGATGCGCTTTTTGCAGAAGACGTCACACCAGACGTTATCGAGAAACAACAAGACCTTGTGATCTTGGCTGCGTTGTATGACTTGCAGAGAGCTGCTTTTCAGGGCAATCAGAATGCCATGGATACTGCCGTCAGAGTTATGCAAAATGTGTGTGACGACGATCAGATGCGTGTAGATCAAGTAGCTAAATTGAAACAAGACCGAGCTCGCGTGTTGATACCAAGAGACACTACTCTTGAAGCTCATGAGCGTTTTGAAGGTCTCGGCTACACTCCTGTTGAGTTCTCTAACCGCATGGATGTTGATGATGTGAATCAACGTATGTTTGTGGCAATCGAAGGTGATGAGTTGGCTAGAAGATCGGCTCAGATTTTTGGCACAGACATCAAGGGTGTTACCGCTGGAGTTGAGTTACCTGAAGTTCGAACGACTCGGTACTACCCAACTCCTGGTGGAAGCTCTGTATTTCCAGATATCACTTCTGCGGCTCGTGCTATTCAAAGCTCACCACTTGGTATTGATCCAACTGACTACCTCGTATTCTTTGGAAGGGGTATTGAAGGGGGTAGCGAGGCCGAGCAGGCCGCAGCACAGGCCTCTTTGATTTGCTCTGATAAGGTCTATCTAGTCGAAGAAGATGGCGTGTTCGAAGATGTGAGCCTTGAAAGACTGATGATCATGAAGCGTTCATGGTTAGACGACGCTTACTTCCCAGAGCAGGTTGGAGATCGTCAAGGGCGATTTGTAGCTATGGATTTCATGGTTCATGCTCTGAAATATCTAGAGCTTGGCGCTCTTGAGAGCATGGATGATGAGGCTAAAGAACGCCTGATTGACCTTGCGATTATAAACTCACTTTATGACATGCAAGAGGCCATCTATAAAAAAGACTCAGAAGCTTTTCAACAGGCAGCCGTTGTGCTCGATCAAGTTTGCTCGAATGAGGCCGTGCTTGCCGAGCAGTACAATGTCTTGAAAGCAGAGAGAATCAAGGTTCTTGGAGCGATTCAAACTGCAAACAGAATTATTGAGCGTTTTGCAAACTCTGAGTTCACACCCTTTGAGTTCTCACAAATCGATGAGTTAAAATCGCTTGGTGCTCTAGGCGTGCCCGTGGCAGCTAGATGGGCCTCGGTCTATGGTAACTCAGTGGTGACGACTCACTTTATACAGGCAAACCCTGAGACTGAGATGGTCTACTCAGACGGTCAGGCACCAGAGGGCGAAGAGGTCATTCAGTTTCCGATGTTGGTGCTAGACGGCTCAGCCGGTGAAGACTCAATTTGTAGCTACAACTACAGCTTTATGGTGATTCCCGGAATTGGTCTTGGGCCAGATAATGCACCTCAGCCGCTGTATGTTTTGGGTATTAAAAAGACAAGTGAGCTTGATTTTGAAGCGAGTAGCTTTGAAGAAATGCTTGGTGTCGAGCCTGGTGAAGGCATCAGCTTTGCTGACCTGCAGGCGCGGGCTGACGAGTTCACGACATTGGTTTTTGAAGCTCGCGACAAGGGCTTGTTGGGCTTTGAAGATGAAGACAAGAATGATCAGCTGATGTCGTCGATTACGATGAACATGTTGATCAACTACTACGCTCAGGCGGGTGCTATCATCTCTCGGGGTGACCCATCTGAAGAGGTTATCTCAGAGGTAAGAAGAGCTCTGACTTCGGCTTGTGACCCAGAAAGAAAAGACCCTGTTCTTTACACGCTTATGGGAACTCTGCCACCAGAGACCCCAGAGCGCTTTTTGCAAGAATATCAAGACTCTTTAACTGGTGAAGAGATCGCTGTTGGAGCCCAAGGTTGGGAGCCGCCAGAAGGTAGCCCACTTCGTGAGGCACTTTCAGAAGGTGGCGGAGCTGGCCCAGGTACAGCACCCGCTTCGCCAGAGGAGCAGGCCGCACGTGAGGCTGCGATTGAAGAGGCTCTTCAAGAAACTGTCGACTCTTTTGCTGACTACTTTAAGAATTCAACAGTTAGCTCTTTCAGAACCTATGTCGACCCTAGCAACGGAACCTTCTATGATGAGGGCGCTGTGCCTGAGGGAGTCTCGGTTAACAAGCTTCCTGTTATGGTGATTGATGACAGTAAAGGTGAAGGTGAAATTTGCAGCTACGGTGCGGTTTACGTTCTCCTGCCAGGCGTTTCTGCCCCTCAGTTCTTTATGCTAGCGGTGCTGCCTAGAGATGAGGCCAACTTATCGGCCACAACCTTGGCAGGTGTACTTGGTTTGCCAGATGGTGAAGGCATCACTGTTGAGCATTTTAATGACATGAAGCTAAAGTATCAGGCCTTGGGTATGGAGGCTCGAGATAAAGGTATCTTGAGATTCGAAGATCAAGATAAGCAAAACAAGCTCAATACTTATTTCACGATGTACTCAATCATTACGGCTTACGGGAGCAACCTTGAATCGATCTTGCAGAACAGAGGTCTAACTGAGGGTGTGTTTGAGACATTCAAGCAGTCATTGAATTCGACTTGTAATGACGACTACGACACTCTGGCCTACGAGAGATTGGCAACAACCCAGCAGACCACAGAAGAGGTTCGAGCAACCTATGCTGATGAACTAACTGGTGATGAAGTGCCAATCGGTGGTTCTGCTGAGCCAGCTGCTGAGGTGCCAGAAGGGCCTCAGTTTGAAGATCCTTACATGCAGAACTATGCTGGTCTGCTTGGTAGATCTGTGTATGGTTCGTTCCCGGTTAAGTTGACTCCAGACTTCAAGGTTTATTTCGATAATGAAGCGCCAGAGGGTGTCGAGAGCCAGCAGGCTGAAGTCATGGTGCTTTTCGACTCTGATGCTGAATCGGTACTGTGTAAGAGTGATTACCTTTACGGAATCTTGCCATCGATGGCTCCTCAACAACTGGTGTTGTTGGCTAAGCCTTTGTCAGAAGTTGATTTCAGTACAACCAATGTTGTTCAGTTCTTGGGTCTCGAGGGGCCTGAGGTCGATGCTAGGCAATTGATGGTGCAAACACAGTCTTTAATGGAGTACTTATTTGAGGCTCGAGACAAAGGTGTGTTTGAGTTCGAAGAGCTTGAAAAGAATCAGAAGCTGAACGCTGCGATCACGATTTCAGTGATGAGATCGATGCATGCTAGTATGTATCAACTTCTGCAAAACCCAGTACCGCCACAAGCTGCTGCGTTTTACAGAAATGAAATGCAGAAAGTTTGCGGTGAGGGCCGTCAAGAGTTGATGGGTCAGCTTTTCGCTACTTTACCACAGACGCCTGGGTTTATTTTGCAAAAGTACAGAAGCGAATTGCCAGCTGACTGGCAGCCGATTGGCGAGCCGCTGCCTCAACGAGGTCAGTAAAAAGGCGGCAATAGAAACATTGGCTTTAAGTAAAAGGAGACGCATCGAGCGTCTCCTTTTTTTGCCCAAGTTCTAAAGGACTCTACTTGTGAGCGATTTTGAGTAGGTAAGGTGCATTTTTGCCATCATGAGCGGTGAAGTCTCCACCAAGTATCAGGTCTCCATTAGATAGCTCAGTGAGGCTCAGCACTTGACCATTAAGGCCTTGAGAGGCTGGGAAGCCTTCGTGCAATGAACCGTCAGCTCTTAGGTATGCGACTCCGTCAACGTAGTAGCCATTGTACGATTTGAATAGCCCTGTAACGACCAAGTCTCCCGATCGCAATACAAAGATCTTGGTGACTTCTTCATCGAAACCTGTACCCATGTTTCGGGCGAAGTCTCGATTGAGTTCGCCGTTAGAATTGAGTTTGGCAATGTATCCGACCAATGATTGGCCGTAGGCCGTAAACTGCCCACCAACAATCAGATCTTCACCTGACTTCAAGACTTGTTTGATCGGTCCGTTAAAATCTGAATCATAGCTGTCGGTGAAGCGATAGAAGTCACCTTTCTTATCAATGTAGGCAAGCTGGTGTTGCCCAAAGTCGCCAGCCATCATCGTGCCATCAACATAGTCGGGAAGTACTTGAATGATATCTCCTCTGACCATCTCATCGTAGGAGGGGTCAGAGTACTGTGCAACTAGGCCTGCGCCGCCGATCAGGAGAAGCCCTAGAAAGAGGCCTACCCAAGCTTTGTCAATTGAGTTTTCGATACGTTCGCTCATCATTCTTTACCTCAATACCTTAATCAGAATCGTTGAATCAGTCGTCATCATTACCCTTAGATTTTTTCTTGCCACCATCGTCATCATCACTATTGGATTTCTTGTCGCCGTCATCATCATCGCCCTTAGATTTTCTCTTATCGCCGTCATCGTCATCGCTTTCAGAGTCTTTCTTGTTGCTGCCATTATTGTCCTTGGACTTTTTTTTTGAGCTGCTAGCTTCTTCCTTTGACTTCTTTGAGCTAGCTTTTTTGCTGCCTTCAGACCTTTTCTTGGCGTCACTGGCTTGAGGCTCGTTAGGCTTTTCAGCGTCACTGCTTGGCTGCCTTTTCTGGTCACCACTCTTCTGCTTTTTTCTTCTTCCTCTTGCCTCTTTAGCTTCTTGCTCTTGTCTTTTTTTAGCTTCTCTTTCTTCTTTCTTTTTTCTTTTCTTGGCTTCTCGCTCTTCTTTCTTTTTTCGTCTTTTGGCCTCGCGGTTTTTCTTCTTCTTTCGCTCTCTTGCTTCTTTTCGTTTCTTTCTTCTTGCCTCTTTAGCTTCGGAACTTTCGCGATTGGCTCGATCTTTTTTACGTTTAGCCGTTCCGTCAGTAGTTGCAGCTTCTCCCGAATTTTCACTAGGAGCAGCGTTTTCAGCCTGTGGTGCGCTTGGCTCCGTGTTATCAGTTTGTGGACTGCTTGGTTGCCTACTCTCGGCCTGCGGAGTACCGGGCTGGTTGTTTTCAGCTTGCGGAATACCTGGCTCGGTATTGTCAGCTTGCGGAGTACCTGGTTCGGTGTTGTCAGCTTGAGGGCTACTCGGTTGGGAACTCTCAACCTGTGGGCTGCTTGGTTCAGTGTTGTCAGTCTGAGGATCGCTCGGTTGAGAGTTATCCGCTCTTTCTTCTGCGCTCTCGTCTGCTTCGGTTCCCTCTTGCTGTTCGTCGGCCTCTACTTGTTGCTCTTCTTCTTCGTTGTCATTTGAATCCTCGCTAGCAGGTGTTCTCGAGTAGTCAGGTGCAGTTTCTTCAGCTAGCGGAAGGTCTGGCTGTTGATTGTCAGTATCAACAGCTGGCTCACCATCTTCGAGTTCAGGGGTTTCAGTAAGGAATGGGTCAACTGTACGACCACTCTGATTTAAGACAGCATATTTCGTGACATCGTCATCATATTGTTTTGGAAGATTTCCGACTAAATGTATCTTGCCGCTGGCATCCTGTTGTAGATCTAAGATCTGGCCGGTGAGACCGCCATCCTGTGAAAGTTCATCTAATTTATTTTGATCGAGCTGACCATCGGCTTGAAGAAACACAACAGACGACCGCTCAGAATTGTTAACTTGAATGTCTTCCCCAAAAAGTGCGATTGAGCCATCAGCTAAAACTCGCACCCCTTCAATGGTGCCATTGAATTGAGTTAGATTGGCTGCGAACTCTTTATCTAGATCTCCATCGGCGTTGAACTTGGCTATTCCTGGTGTGTACTCATCACCCACATTGGTAAACTGACCAATCGCAATGTAGCCTCCATTAGGTAAACCTAATAAGTGTTCGACTTGACCGTTGGGAGCATCTTTTTCACTAACTTCAACATCCGAGCCGTCCTCAGGGTCAAACTCTGGCAGCGCTTGAACTGGCTTTGCTCCCGGGGCTCCAACATTTGGTGAGCCACCCCCGACACTCGTCTTAGAGCTAGTGCCCTCTTCTTTGCACCCAAATAGAAAGCACACTGCGATGAAAACAACGATGATTCTCTGCATTTCTCTCTCCCTAGAGGAAAATCTAGATTTCAACTATTTTTGTTATCGGGTGCTATTATGCTAATAATGAGGGCGGTTTACGTCGAAATTGCATTGTGAACGAATCTTAAAATTTCGGGTGGTCAATGTCTCAGATAGGTACAGATATATGAAGGTTTCGGCTACAAATATTGGAGCTCAATTTAAGAAGAAAATGGCAACTCAAGTGTCTAAGATGATTTTGAGCTCAATGGAGACTACCGCCTTTTTGAGCCTTGGCCTTCTAGCTTCTATACTTTTTGTCACCCCATTATTTAGAAAGGCGCCAGAGGTGACTGTGGGCTTCGCTGGTTTCGTGCTTGCGCAAGTGGTTTTGACCTTTGTTCTGACATCAGATTGGTCTGACCGTCTTTCAGATAAGCTGAAGAGCATTTTGTTTTGGGCCAACGTTGTTTTGCCGGCCTTGGCTTGGGGAGGTTTTTCGTCTTGGGTTATCTACGAATTTCTGATCAGTTGGTCGACCTTTTATATCACTTTGTTAAGTTGTGTTGTGGCTGTGATCTCGATACCAGTTGTGTATCCGAGGCTTGAGGTCCTAAGTGGGGCCTTGGTGGCTCAGTTTCTCCCTCCGGTGGTAACCTGTTTTTTGTTTTTGAATGGTCAGCAAGGTATGGCTTTTGGTCTTTTCTTTTTGGCCTTTGGTGTTTTGTTATTCAGAGTCGGTCTTCATCAGAATCGCACTTTTTGGGAGAACCTAAAGAACACCAATAAGATTGAAGCAGTGGTTGATGCTCTGCCTGGAGCCATAGTGTGGCTCAACTCTGAAAACAAATTGAGTGGTGCCAATCAGACATTTCAGTCTAACTTTTTGTCGGAATCAAACGAACTACCGTCAGAAATCGCAGCTTTATCTAAGAAGATCTTCGAAGGGGGCACGCCAATTAAAGAGGTCAAGTTGGGTCGCCGAACGTCGTTAATGACAGGCAGAGTGTTCAATGAAGGTACAGAGGCCGTCATCATGGGTATTGATGTCTCTGGCCAAGATGTCTTTGAGGATCAGCTCGAGAAAAGTCGGCAACAGTTGATCGAGAATGTTTCGCAGTTTCAACTGGGCACAGTCTTCAGAGCCCTTACCGATGAGGGCTCTCAAAACTTCAGTCGAGAAGAGTGGATCGAGTTTCAACAGATTTTTTCAGAAGAAGAGATGCCGGTAACGGTGGTGGTAACTTGGGCTAAGCGATTGGCGCAGAACTCGGTGGCAGTTGATGTCGAAGTTGTCGAGACAATCGAGATTGATGACCTGACTCTGATGACTAAGAGGCCCGACTTGCTATTTCTGGCGCTGTTTGAGGTTTTAAAAAACTCACTTGAAGCCTTTCAGGGGCAAGACACTGACTCTGCGAAGGTCACTGTAAACCTGTTGCGGCATGAAGATCACTTCGAACTACTGGTTGATGACAACGGCAAAGGTTTCGACGAAGCCTATGAAGACCTAATTTTTCAACCCTTCATCAGCGACAAAGAGGGCCACCTCGGAATGGGCTTGTCTTTGGCTGCCGAAAAGATTGAGACCATTGGCGAAGTCAACCTGCTGCGCAACGGCCCTGATGGGGTAAGCGTGCAGCTCAAGGTTAGCTAAGCTCTATTGGTCTTGAGACCTGAAAAGTAACTCAATCGGATGCTCAAAATCAAAATAGGTGTCGAATAGTGGGGTAAGCTCAACGCTTGTCATTTGTGTCGGGTAGGTGCCTTCTGGCCAGGCGAATTCAACTGGGTCTTGGCCCTTTAGAAGTTGAGTCATATAGGCTGACCAAATTGGTAAAGCGCCACTTGCTCCTGTAAGCCCATGAGAGGTGTTGTCGTCATAGCCGACCCATACGATCGTTAGAACTTCAGGTGTGAAACCGACGAACCATGCATCTTTGCTGTCGCTAGTTGTGCCCGTTTTGCCAGCGGCAGAGAAATTGACTCCCATTTTCGCCGAAGCTTTTGCGGTACCGGTTCTGAGAGTTTGTCTCATCATGCTGGTGAGCACAGCTGTCGACTCTTTGCTTGCGACACGCTCTGAGCTCTTCTCACTTTTGTATAGCAAATTTCCATTTGAGTCTTCGACTCTGTCTAGTAAGCGAAGAGCTGTGAGGTCGCCCTGTCTGCCTACGGCCGTGTAAGCCCGAGCCAGCTCCCAGGGTGTGATTTCAAAAGCACCAAGAGTAATTGATGGCAAAGCCTTCAGTTGAGACTCAATCCCGAAACGTTTTGCCACTTCAACTACGGCTTCAAGCCCGACAGATAGTCCGAGTTTGGCAGTGGCGGTGTTAAGTGAATTCTTCAGAGCAAAATACATAGGCACCTGCCCGTAGTACTCATCACCATAATTCTTAGGCGACCAGCTTTGGCCTTCATATTCATGTGTGAAGCGCTCATCAATAAGAGGGGTGGTCGCCGAATAAGGCACTCCCTCTTCGTTATACGATTCAAGAGCCGCTAAAAACACGAATGGCTTCATGGTCGAGCCAACCTGTCTTTTGGCATCTAAGATTCTGTTGTACTGGGTGTTCTTAAAGCTGCGCCCACCAACCAGAGCCATGACTTCACCCGACTTGAGATCGACACTGATCAAAGAGCTTTGTAAATATTTTTTCTGTTTTTCTCGAATGTCTTTTAAGTGCTTGAACCAGCTCTCGATACCTTTGGTCTTTTGTGCAAGAACTGTTTGAGCTATTTCTTGAGCTCTTAGGTCAAGAGTAGTGAAAATCTTAAGCCCTTCTTCACTGCCAATTTGGAGCGTCTTGAGTTTTCTCAGCACCGCGTGCACAAAATAGGGTGCCGGCTCTGACATCACAGGAGAAGACTTATTTGGTAAAGGCTTAGAGTTCGCTACTTCAGCGGCCTCGGGGTCAAGCATGCCGTTTTCTACCATCTTGTCGAGCACACGCTTGCGCCGTTTGGTCGCGTTTTCTTGCTTGCGAAAAGGGTTATAGCGGCCGGGGCTATTCACAATCGCTGCGAGCAACGCGCATTCGTGCAGCTCAAGGTTCTCGATAGGGGTTTGAAAGTAGTGTTCAGATGCTGCACCAAAACCTCTCACTTGAAACGGGCCATTGGCTCCCATATAGATCACATTTAGATAGTTTTCTAGAATGGTGTCTTTGTCTGACTGAAGCTCGAGAAGCACAGCCATGAATTGCTCCTTGATCTTTCTCTTCAAGGTTTTTTCGCTTGAAAGAAAATAGTTCTTCACAAGCTGCTGAGTGATGGTACTGCCTCCTTGGGCGTAGCGACCAGCTACTAGGTTTCGATAAAGGGCCCTGAGAGTACCGGTAATGCTAACGCCTTTGTGTTCTAAAAACTTAGGGTCTTCAATTGCAGTGATCGCTTGCAAGCAGTAAAGCGGGGTCTCGCTGACTTCAATAAGCCTACGAAGAATGGGTTTGTCATCGTAGTACTGGGCGAACTTATAGGCTTTCAGCTGCAGCTCTGAAACTGGAAGCCCATCTGCCAAATTGTAAAGGCCCAAGATTGTGTTGTTTTCAGACAAAAGAGCGATCGCGGGAGCAATCTTTTTCTCACTGGTGTCTGGAAGATCCACAATAAAACATGTCGAAAAATCGGGATCAGGCAATTCTGCAAAGTACTTTTCGCACTCCATTCGAGAGATAACAGACCAGTCTCCGTCTAAGATTTTTTGATCGCCGTCTCTTTCGCGAAGTCGTTGAGCTTTGGCGTAATTTGCAAAGCTTTTGAAGTTGAGTTGCTTGGCTTTGACAAGCCTTTGAGGTGCTGAGTAAATCTCGACTGGAGGGAGAAACCAACCCTTTTTCAAGCGCTCTTGAATGTCACTGTTGAGCTGGATCAGCCAAACGCCCAAAACTATACTGAAAAGCGTCAACAACGAGGTGAATAGAATTAAAATTGTTTTTATTTTTTTTATGACCATGCCCCTTGACATTAAAAGTGACACTCTTTGTAGTCAAAACCATGAGACTAACAGAGAAACAAATCGACAGAATGGTAACCTTGATCCTGCGAGAACTGAAGGATCAAAATGTGATGACTTACAAAGCCAAAGAGCAAGATGTTCATGCGAGAGCCAAGGCCATAATTAAAGGCAACATTCAAGATGAGGCCAAGTTAGATGAAGAAGTCAACGCCATGATGGATGATCTCGAGAGAAAGAATCCAGGGGAGTTTCAGCGTTATAAAATGTTCCCTCTGCTAAAGAAGCGTTTAGCT
>JABSOQ010000104.1:2469-12847 GCA_013216195.1 Bdellovibrionales bacterium | reverse complement strand
CCGCTAACAGAGGCATTTAAGCAAATCTGTGCTGATGACATGGGCAAAAGTGCTTTAACTGAATCCCTAAAACAAATTAAAATCCAAAATACCGACACGGCAATCAGCGCACGAAGCAAAGACTTCATCGCGTTTCAAGATGGAGTTCTCACTGTAAATCACAAGCTGACCAATTATTCTAACGAGGCTGATACTGATGACAGAACGAAAGCTATTGTGAAAACCTTAGAGAATGGGCTCTAGCTGACGCTTTTTTCAAGAACAGTCATTGATTCTGTGTGCACATCAAGCTCGACAACGAAGCAAGTGCTCTCAGTGTCTTTCAGATAAAGCCGGCCATTGAATCTTTCAACAAGGCTTTTAGAAAGACTTAAGCCTAAGCCTGTGCCTTGACCAACTGGCTTTGTCATAAAGAATGGGGCAAAAATCTTGCTCCTGAGGTCTGCTGGTTTACCCGGACCTGAGTCAGAAACCATAAGTCGTATGCGGCTGTCGCCAAAGAACTCACCTTCGACTTTGATCCATGGGTTTTCCATTTCCAAAATTTCAGAGATCGAGTTGTTAACCAAATTTAGGATGACTTGAGAAATTTCAGTTTCTGCTCCACTGACAACCACCTTTTCTACAGGCATCTTGAGCTGCAAATCGATACCATTGGTTTTGATCTTGGCCTCCGACAGAACAAGAATGTCTTCTAAAACCCCACTTAAGTCACACTTCTCGCTGCCATCAGAGCCAGCTTTTCCGCGAAATAGCTTAAGCATCGACTGCACAACCTTGCTGATTCTCTTCAATGTGGCCGAGATCTTTTCAGAATGTTGAATCGTCTTTTGATCTCCATTCTCTTGTGCCTGTTTTAAAATCTGGAGATTCGAAAGTGTGATAATTGAAAGCGGATTGTTGATCTCGTGGGCTATGCCACCCGCCACATGGCCAAGCTCAGCCATTAGAGCCTGATTCGTCGCCAACTCTTCTTGCTCTTTCAATTGCTGCTGTAAAGTGAGTTTTTCTTCAAGAGCATCAATTGATTTCTGCCTCTCTTCACTCAATTGATTCGCTTGATTGATCAGCTCAAAAGATCTTTTAGCTACCTGAGCCAATACCAATCCCATCCCATGAGTACACCAGGCAGTATGATGAGCCAGCTACCTTGAGGAGAGAGCGCAAAAACAGTGGTTATCCCGGTTAGCATAACTGCGATGTAGTCTATGGCCGCCTTGTAAGAAGCCATACTTGATGTGACACCCCCAAACAGCAAACCGAAAAACAAAATGAAAACAATCTGCACTTGCTGCACGTTGGGTTGATCATAAACTTGATTGACAATCGCGACCCAGAAGACTCCAACCACGGCCAAAAAGGCTGCATGTACATACTCGATTTGAGTCAACTTATCGACCGATGCTTCGCCCTCTAGCATTGGCTTAACAGAAAAAACAAATACCAGCCTAGCCATACAGACTGCTGCGTCACCAAACAGCCAGAAAAGTGCAAGGTTTGGAGATGAGTCATGCACCATGTAAGCAGCAACCGTGGCTGTTTAGAATGAACCAGCAGTTTGAGAAACCATGGGCGCGAAAATTGATCGCATTCTTGTTTTGATACTCGAGGATGACTCTGCCACACCAATCTATCGGAAAATTGATCCCAACTCTTTCGTTTACTTGATTAATAAATGTTTAAAATTACAGCATGTTCAGGCTTGCTAATAACTGGCCTTGGTTATGCCTCATAAGGAGGCAGCGTAGGCCATTTTTTCAGACCTCGCTCTTCCCCAACCCTGTTTGTTGTACATAAAACGTTACAAGACCCAGTCGGAGTTTCAGCTCTGCGCACTATTCGGATAACTTAAGCTTTCTAAAAAGGAGACACCTATGATTCGCTTTGCATTGGCCCTGGCCATGACTCTGCCTGCAACAAGTCAAGCATCTGGCTTTTACTCTTACACGACCTGCACAGGACACAGCTTCTCTGTTGAATTCGAGCTTCGACCACACCAAGACACCTCTAACAGTGGTCTTGTTAAATACGCTTTTGATGCTAAAGAAGTCATAAGCCACAACGACGACGGCACCCCGGTTTACTCAGAAGAAGAGCTCTTCGTAAACATGGCGTATCTGATGAATCGAGACTCCCAGACCCAAGAGTTCATCGGCAGCGTGAGCCCGGTCGACAGTTTCGATACGGTTTATGTAAAAGCCTTTGCAGAAGAATCTGAGCCAAGCCAGTTCCATGGTGAGATGACCTTCGTCAGACATGAGCCACAGCTAAGTGTCATCAGCGAAGCCATGTCTTGCAAGCTTGCTGAATCAGTCAACCCTGACTAGCAGCCGAGTAAAATAGCTGCCAAGACATAAACTAAGGCACCGCAGCCTACTCCAATCACCATCTTCAGGCGGCCGAGTACTTTGTTTTCGGCCCATGGCTCTTCTTTACAAGAAGGTCACTCTCAACTGCTTTCTTTAACAAGCGATTGGTGTTGGAATGACTCAAGTTCAGCTGATGAGCTGCTTGTTTTGCTGAGAAGTCTTCACCAAGAAAGTGTTCTTTGAGCTCAATGACTCGCGCCTCGAATTGACTTACAGGCTTATAAGGCTCATCAAAAACCACGCTTTGTGAGTGGGTCGCTTTCGCCATATACTTTCCGTCGACCTCAGATAAAATTATGCCTAGGTTGTGTTGAGATAAGGCTTGGCGGGTTCGCTTTAGGACCTGATGAACACGGTCAGGAGAGCTGAAAATATCAAAATACTGCTCTGGATACAGGTCTGAGAATAGCCCTCCAACCGATAGTGGTCGGTAAAAGTCTGCTGTTAATGAGGTTAAGGTCTGATGCACTTTTTGCCCAGGCTTGGACACCTGCTTAGTATTCAATATTCCTTTGGCCAAGTTGTACACGTTTGTAGTGGCATGTGGGTTCCAGTAAAAGTCACCTTCAGGCAAGCCAAACTGCTCAGCGATTCGGCGCTTGAACATTGGTGAGCGACTTCCAAAATAGAGGTAGTCGCGCCGAGTGCTGTCAAAGTTGAATCGCAACGACTGGTAATCGAGATCTCTAACGGTTTCCCACAGCCCTTTGTTTTTAGCCTTTAGTTTAAGCTTGTTGATCGGCCCCACTTCGCCAGTTCGACTCGCATCTATCACGGCCTGCCACTTTTGCAAAAAGAAGCTATCATGTGTTCCTTGTGCACGAAGAAGGTGCAAGCCGAGCTCTATCTCCATTGCAGCTTTATCGGGTTTACCGAGACCTATCAACGCTTGAGTTTTTAACTCATGTGCATTCGCCAAAAGTCTATGCCAGCCATTCGATTTGAGTGCTGGGCTCAGTGTTTTTAAAATTCCCTCTGCCAGCTCCCAGTTCTGGAGCGTAATAAGGCAGGCGACCTGATTCACCTGAGCAATCGCTCTTTGATAAGAATCAAGATCTAAAGCAATATGCCTTTCTATGGCCTGCAAGGCAGCCTCATAGTCCCATAGACTCATGTAGCAGTAAGCCAAAGACATCTGAACCCCTTTGATTCGGTTCAAGCCTGGTCTTGATAGCACGCGAATCGCCTCGCGCACCGACCCTATTCTTTGTAAATTCAGCGCATATTCAGGCAAATGGTTCAATGGCAGGTTTTCAGGAATCGGCTTAATCACCTTCCAAGACAGCACCTTCAAAGCTTTCTCGTTCAGACCTACCCGCCTGCAAAGTTGAGCAATAGGCAGTCTTCTCTCAACTGGCTGCGAAACAGACAACTTCCTAAGTCTCGAGCGCACTTCTGTGATCCGCCCCTTCCTCACCTGCTCGTCTAAATGTTGTCTCAGTTTGAGAAACTCAGCCTTAGTCTTCATCACTGCAAGAATATCAGTGGAGCACGAGACGACAAAAAGAGAAAATCAAGTTGGTTTAAGATGAGACACCTCAGGGCTCGACCTGATTCGTGTTTTCCAATTTGGGGAGAGAAATGAGACACTTGATAACGATGAGAGCGTTCAAAACCTTGCCATTGGTCGCAGCCTTACTGCTCGTGACTACTTTATTTCAGAATTGCGGGCTGCGGTTTCCAAGCACAAGTAGCCCGGCCTCTAAGATTGTGGGCTCCACTAAAGAGAGCGTGTCGCCTGTTAAAGATGATAGTGGTACGAATACAAGCCTCACCTCGAACAATGGTGAGGGCTATGATGGCAAACTCTACTATGAAACAGATGTCGAAAACCAATGCCCTAACAGCGACGTGAAATCAATTATTGAACGCAAAAGTGACGGCAGTTTCGTGCAAGTCGTAGAGAACTGCTTGCAGATAGCCCCAAAGCCTCTTGATCAGACGACAGTGGGCTTCGAAACTTACAACACAGAGGTTGTGATTTTTAACAACCGACCACTGTTTCCGCGAAACTTTTTGAACAAGTACGATGGAGTTACTCTTGATAGAAGAATATTCTGCCGAAAGAGCCAGCCATTAGGGCCGCGCCTAGACGTCAGAGTATTTGCTGATGTTTACATCGACATATCGCAAATACAGACTCAGCCTCCCGTCTCATCTGCCATATTGGGCCGGGCTGAAATCAGTACTGGAGAGATTCTTACAACCATTAATTACGAAGAGTCGAATGTGTTTTTGAATCAAGCTCAAGGAGACCCTGGGTTTACCCAAACGGCTTTTGGCTTTAACTACTGGGGTCCAGGAGTAGAACCAGACCCCTTCGGAAACCCTCTGTACAGGGTGGTCTTCTCTACGGTCGATCGTGTAAACTTCTTTCAATCTTACCTTTTGATTTTTGACCAGAGGCTAACCCTAGCAAATCAACCTGTAATTCAAATGACAAATCTCGATTGTTGGAATTACTAAAGCTCATAGAACCGGCGGGGAGAGATGCGAGTGAGACAGCTCTGCGCTTCTCTCTTTATTTATCAAATTCAAAACCTCTGCAGCAGCCCTCGCATCACAAAGAGCTCTGTGGTGTTCATCCAAGCCAATTTCGAAATGCTTGCACAAGTTGGCCAAGCCATAAGACTTAAGACCTTTAAAGGTCTTTCTTGCCAGCGCCACGGTACAAGCTGTAGGGGCTCGGTAAAGCATCCCCGCTCTTTCGAATTCTTTTTGTATAAACGAGTAGTCAAACCTAACGTTATGCGCGACGAACACAGCCTCCCCTAAGAACTCACGAAACTGAGCACTGATCGCTGCAAATACTGGAGCTTCAGCAACCATGCTGTTTGTGATGCCGGTCAAACGAGTGATTGACTTGGGGATAGGTCTTTCTGGGTTGATCAAAGTTTCGAATTCACCGATGACTTCAAAACCCTTCATTTTTACAGCACCAATTTCAGTCACCCGATGCATCCCGGCTCTCCCCCCGGTAGTTTCAACGTCAACAACCACGTATTCAGTATCAGGGTTAAAGCTGTATCTAGCTCTTAACACACCTACATCGAAGCCTAAGTCGCTCATCTTCTCAAGCATCACCAATTGGTTCCGCCTTAATGCATCACCCTCGGCTTTCACTTCAAGATGCAAAGGTTGACGATCTGGATCAGCAAACTCAAAAACAGATATATCAGGGAAACCACTCTTGTAGCTCATAAATCGGCTACACATGAGTTCGAACAGCGACTGTATTCGATCAGGACTCTCCTTTTCAAAAAACAGATTGAGTTTGCCTAGAAGGCTTTTTCTCCAAATGAAAAATGGGTTGCCCTTGCCATAGTTCTCACTAAAACTTTTCAGAATTAAAAACTTCCAAGCGCCAGTTTGCAGTTTTTCGAATTTTTCTTGGCAGCTTTGGTTGTGCATCCTTAAAAAGCTGCCGTCTTTCAACCCACTTGGGATGCGGTCGAATTCATTATGAAAGCCTTTTGCTCCCCTTCCGAACAGCTCATCCCAGAAGAAAATGCTGAAAGCAGCAAGAAAAAAGTTGTTTTCTGTTCTCTCAGCCTTCATGCCCTGATCGGCCAGATGATTTCGAATTCCCCACTCTGCTGAGCCTCTGTAACTCTCGTCGATCACGATTTCATGAGAATCTCTCAGAATCTCGGTCAACAACGAAGTTTTGTACCCTCCATCAGAGAACTTTAACCTAAAGAAGTCAGATGCCTCCATGAGCTCTTCGTCTGACGAAGGTTTTTGCATGATGACCTCAAGCTTCTCTCGAGCTGCTTGCTTCTGGCCATCTTTATAAAGCCATCTCACATATTTCATTCTAGCAGGTGCCGCCGTAGCTCGGCTCAGCCAAAGGATTCTCTCTTCATTTGACAACTTACTCAGCTTGTTTATGTGAACGAGGGTTTGGTTAAACTTTTGTTCGGCTGCCTCGCTCAGGTTAGTGGGGTCAATCTCTAAACTGTTATGTTTCGCAAATTGCAGTGAATAGTTTTCGCTGTAAGCTTGAAGAAGATCCAGCACACTTCGAAGCCTTAGCTCTTGCTTAGCCAGCCACATATCCGAGAATCTGGCGCGGCCTTGACCACGAGACCCCCTTGTCCTCATGACACCAAGGTCGCGCAGGGTTAGTTTCTGCAACCCACCTTTTGATTTACCGAAGTACAAAAAATTAAGAAAATCAAAACTCTCTCTCTTAGCAATCACAAACGGACCTTGGCTAATAACTTTCGCAAGATCTTGGTGCTCTAATTGATAGGACTTTTCTAACAAGATTTCTCGCCTGGCCGATTTTTTATGCTCAACACCGAAGCCTTTTAATAAACCTGAAAGCTCCGCCTTGGTAGCCCCTTCCAAATACTCATAGATTTCGAGATATTCAGGAGCCCTTAACCATTTCTTCTGCAGCAATTGCTGATAGACTTTATCAGGCTCGGGTATATCTGCGTAATCGAACTCAGAAAGCCAATACACACGGGGCTTTCTCAAATAGGCTCTTAACAAGAATCGTCTCTCAAAGACTGAGAGCGAGCTATACTCTTCTATAAAGACTTCGAGTGCTTCATCGAAGCCCTCAGGATAGCAGCTTTGAAAGTGATCAATCAGAAACTGAAAATGATCGAGGTAGTAATCTGGTGGAAGCTCCCTCATAGGGTGATCAATTGAGACGCCCTAGGCCTCAAAGCTTCTTTCTCATGCCAATGTTAGCCCGCTCATATTCGGGATGAGAGCCCCTGAAAAACACCTTATAGCCGTGTTTTTCATACAGACCCATAGCCGGAGCAAGGCTGTCGTTTGAAAGCAAGTAGATTTCATGCCCACCATTTGCCAAAACCCACATTTCGATCTCACGCATCAGCTTGCTAGACAAACCCATGCCTTTGCACTCATCTGACACAGCCATTTTTGCTAGCTCATAGACACCCTCTTTTTCTTTGTACAAAGCACAGGTCGCGACAGGCAGGCCGTCTTTGAGCACGAAGAAGATTTGACCACCATCAGCTAGACACTGCTCTGGGTTTTCGAGCTGCTCGATGTCTTTTTTCTCGACTTCGAAATAGCGAGAGATCCACTGGATATTCAGATCATAGAAGCATTTTGAATATTTGGGGTCGAATAGTGACATTTCAATTTGGGGTTGGGCTTGCGGCTGTTCCATAGCCAGGATATTGCGCCTTTTTTATTTATTTTAAAAGAAATTCTAGCCCAATATGAAAAATCGAGTGTGGATCACCATTTTTTGACCAGCTCTTGATCGAGTGGGCCCAAAATTTTGAGATCAATAGTGTCTAAGGGCACCCACTGCGACTGGCTATGCTCGACGAGATCAACTTGACCTGAGGCAATTCGGCCTCTGAACCCAATGAGCTTAATAAGACGGTCTCCTACTGACCCAGTGGCCTCAGCAAAAGCCTCAGGCTCAAGCTCCACGGCCACGCAGAGCTCCTCTAAGAGCTCTCGCTTAAGTGCATCCACGAGTGTCTCACCTGCCTCTACTTTGCCCCCAGGGAGCTCCCAGAGCCCTTTAAGAGGGCCTTTGTCTTTCTTGCAAATCAAAACATCACCCTGATCATTCTGCAAAGCCGCAGCTACCACGATCAATGGTGATGAATCTGCTAGATCAGACACTGTTTCTCGGGCCTCAGTCTAACTTAAGACATCTGTGGGAAAATCGAAATTTGCGTCTTTAAGCTGGCACTCTTTCAAATTTTTGTACCAGACTCGCTCAGAAGGGTCCCAGCGAAAACCTGCCCTTTTAGCCTTGTCTTTTTCTTCAAAACTAACCTTGGCGATCAATTTTCTTTGTGGAGACTTGTACATCTCTTCAATTTCAGCAAAGTCGTACTGACTGAACACAGTCATCATGCTTAAAACGTCAAACACTGCGCGGTGACTAAAAGGGTTTAAGAAACCATGCTCAGCACAAAGATGCACAAGCTTTCTACTTGAGATTTTCTCTGGGTAAGGCACATCATACAGCGTATCGAGCCAAGGCAGATCTAAACTGAGTTCAAACTCTTTGAGTGCCCTGTCAACGAAAGGCTTATCGAAGTCGCGACCGTTGTGGGCCACTACGTAATCGCACTGTGAAGCCATTGCCAAAAGTTTTTTGTAACTGTCTTCTGGAGCAAGACCTGAGGCTTTGAGGTCTGCATTGCTAATACCTGTTATCTCGGTGATTTCAGGGCTGACAGAGCCGTGAATCAAGATCAAATCGCTTAACAATTGCATTGGTTTTTTCTGTTCAACATCCCAAACCACGGCACCAAGCTCAATGATCTCGTCTTGCGCCGGATTCAAACCTGTTGTTTCAACATCGATTCCAAGTACCAACATACAACCCCTCCAAAATCAGTCTTAAAAACGTTTCAAATGCGCCCTAAGGCCAGAGCCTCTAAAAACTCACTCAATGCTTCAGCAGCGTGATCTAGAGACAATACCTGCTCGCCGCCTTTGTCAAACAGAGGACAATGCACAAAAGCGACTTTTTTACCTGTTCCCTCAAAAGCATTTAGCCCATCAAAATACAAACGATTACACACATAGGTGCCTGCGTAATAGCTCAGACTCCAGGAGGGCTGATCGCTAAAAAACGACAAGACTTTCGATTTGTCGAACTGACTGATAAGGCACTGCGGCTGGTTGGCCTCTATGATCTTATGCCCAAGAAGAGCTCCTGAATTATCAGCAATAGTCGCATCTTGAATGTTCTGGGCGACCCACTCAAATTGCAAGCTCTGAGCCTTAGATGATTCGCCAACACACACGACTACATCAGCTTCGCCAGCGGCTTCAGCAAGGCTAGCCCAAGCCAAATTGTAATCAACTGGTACTTGCTGTTTTTTGATTTCCAAGGAGGTCAGGTTTATCTTTTGGACCAGTTGCCACGACGAATTGACCTCTCTGCCTCCAAATGGCTCAAACCCTGTAAGCAACAGCTTCAAGATTTAAGCCTCTGCTTTCGAAAGTCTGGTATTCGCATCGAGCTCCTGAGACTCGAGCCCTTTAACAAACCGACAAAATCCCTCTACTTGCTGCTGAAGCAACTGCTCCATTGTTTCATCGGTAATGACGCCGTCTTTGAGCACACTCCAGATGTTAGATAAGAACACTCTCTCTGGGAATATGAATGCATTTCTGTAACCAACCACACCTTGTAAATGCTCAACCGGCCTCAGCCCACCAAAACTGCCACCAAGACCTACAAAGCACACAGGGCGAGACTCGTAACTTTGCGGGTACTGCCAATGATCAATAAAGTACTTCAAGATTCCTGGGTAGCTACCGTTGTATTCAGGACAAACCACAATCAAACCACGAGCTTTGTTTACCCTCTCGACCGCCTTCAATAAAGAATCAGGCCTCTGGTCAGTGTAAGGTGCTGAGTCCATAGCTGACATTTCAATATCACGAAGATCCATCACTTGAGCTTGCTCACCAAGCTTCTCGTAGCGAGCCTTAAGCAGGTTACAGATTTCTAGACTACGACTACTCACTCGATTGGTGCCGCAAATAATTTCAAACATAGACTCTCCAAGTGTTTAGCATAAAAAGCGAAGCTGAATTTAGCTCACAAATGTGAGTTTTTCCAGAGGCTCATCAAAGTGATTAACACTGTATTTTATTTAAAAAACGGATTACGTGCTTTCACTAACAGATAGTTCAAACACTCAATGAGACTGAATGAGAAACTCTACGAATGTTATTTGACTTGGGTTAAGAACACCTTAAGATGGAAAACATGAAAAGTAGAACTGAGCATTCAATTGTAGGCAAGTATTTAAAAGAGCAAAGAGTGAAGTCGAGCCTCACTCAATCACAGGTCGCGCAATCTCTCGGTTACACCTCACCTCAATTTATCTCGAACATTGAGAGAGGACTTTGCTCGGCTCCTGTAAAGCACCTCAAAGGCTTTCTGAAATTGTACAACCTCACTATCGACGAGCTAGTTGAAATTATCTTGAAGCAGGAAGAGGCCAACTTAAGAAGAGCCCTAACCGGAGAACTCAATG
>JABSOQ010000104.1:0-2459 GCA_013216195.1 Bdellovibrionales bacterium | reverse complement strand
ATGAAGATGAGAATGCCTCTATGGGAAATGGCTCTGTCGACAACTTCACGATTCACTCACCTGAATAACAATTTACGGCTGCATCGCCCTTGGAGCTCAACGTTGGTACAATAAAAAAAGGAGCACCAAGCTCCTTTTTTGTTTGGGCACTTTCAGCCATAACCGTCAGCACCCAGTGTTGTTTTCGAATGTTTAGCAGTAGTCTACCAGCTTGACTTGGTCACGCCTGGAATCTTGCCACCTAGTGCAAGTTCACGAAATGAAATTCTCGACATACCAAACTTTCTAAGTACGCCTCTAGGACGACCAGTGATTCGACATCTGTTCACAACACGAGACGGAGAACCATCTCTTGGAAGCTTCTGCAATTTCATCATTGCATCCCAACGCTCTTCTTCCGATGCGTTTGGATCAATAGAGATTTTTCGCAACTTCTTGCGGATAGGTCCGTGTTTAGCTGCAAGAGCTGCTCTTCTGTTGTTTTTATTGACTGCGCTTACTTTTGCCATAATTCGAAGTTTCTCCTTCAATAAAGAACCGTAACCTACTCGAATAATGTGAAAAATCAACGGTTTTGCAATAATTTTATTGGCTCAGCATCAATCGCTCAGGCGCCAAATCCTCTAGTCTTCTTCACCATCGCGGTGAATCCCGAAATTCTGCTTCAGAACCTCGATATCAACCTCGGTAGCCTGTGTCACAGCCGTATTGTCTGCCAACTCTAAGCCGTCTCCTGACAGCTCTGCGTACATCTGAAGAAACAAAGCCTCCCAGACCCCTCTGTGATAAACCTCTATACGGTCGGGCTCCAGGGCCCCAATCTCGACACTGACCCGCAGAGAGACCTTCACATGGTTGTCTTCAGCCAGAGTTAGCAAAGCCAGATCAGCAGGCCCCAAATCACGCCTCAAAGAAAAATGAATACTCTTGCCATGATACTGGTAGGCGACCTCTTCATAATCAGCGTTACTTGCCAGTGACCGGATATTAAACACACTTGGAGGAATCCTAGGGTCTTGATTAATACTCCAGCGAGGAAAGTTAGCCACATAGTCGTTATAAAGATCACACAATTTTCGATCTATCTGTTGTGACATAACATATTGCCTCAAGGCATTTACTTGTTGCACAACCTTTGATTTCTCTGAAGAACCCGCTTGCTCCATCGGGGGCACGAAAGTTTCAAGATCGACCTCGTCACCATCCTCTGTAATCTTCGTCATTGAGGTCACTGACGAGTACTCGTCAAGCAAATGATGATCGGTGATCGTAACAGGCTTCGCTACCGGGTCTTCGACACTGCCAATTTTCAATCTTGAAGAGCGATCTTCGTCTGACAAGGATTTAGAGGCTGGGGCTGCTGAGGCCTTTTCAATGGGTATCGTGGGCTGCAAAGTCGGCGCCTCGAACCTGCTATTTTTAAGGTCAAGCACCGACGCTGGCACCGAGTTCTGCTTTTGTGCATGCTCTCTCAAAATGGCTGAAAAGTGAGAAAACTGAGTTTGCAAATTCAATCTCGAAACATCAATAACACCCATAGGTATAACGATGGCGTCGGGCACCAACTTCACCACCCACCACGACAGAGCTTTTTGAAACAAAGAGCGCTTTCTGTTCTTTATTTGCTCAGGCCGCAAATAGACCAGAACGAAGCTTCCGAAAATCGTCTCTTTGATTGCGACCTTTCGAATGTCTTTGAGCAAAATGTAGCCCGTTTGAGAAAATGAGGCGTAGTCACGAAGCCCCCTCCTATCGAGCGAGAAAATGACACCGGCACGAAAACACAGCACAAGTATGTAAGCCAGCATCTGAATGGAGATAAACCCCAAGCCAAGAGACAGCGCACCAATCATAAGGCCGAGGGTGGTATGCTTGTAGGTCCAACCAAACCCCCAAAAACCAATCAACGAGACAGCGAATATCAAGAACCAGACAGCCAAAAGACTTAGCAGATACACCTCATCTGCAAAAAAAGAGACTTTGTAGTCTTTTGATGGCTGCTTTTTTATCTGTTTTGCCAAGGTGGGCGGCTCCAATTAGCGGTGTTGTTTCAGCAAGTTGCAGTTCATCTTCGCCGCAGCAAAAATCGATTTCGTCGTAGGGTTAGGATAGCGAATTCAGGCAGATGTCGACAATAAAAAAAACCCTCTCCGAGGAGAGGGTCGTTCGTAAAAGAATCTGCTGTCCCCCAATTTGGCGGCCGATGCAGATCCTCTCACTTATCAAGAAAGGAAGACCAAAAGGTGACCTAGGTTTAGCACTGCACCCCTCAAATCCAAATAAACAAGTGTTCACAAATTGTCACAACAAGTAGGCGTTTCAGCGCCCTAAATTAATTTCCTGGGTAGATAGGGAAGGTTGATTCTCATCAAATTCGGGTGTGGTGTGGCGCATTATTTGCTTCTTCTCGGAGTAAAGGGGGCAGTCTATGAGAAACAAACACGGTTTGGCGGTTGCCT
>JABSOQ010000103.1 GCA_013216195.1 Bdellovibrionales bacterium | reverse complement strand
CTTTCGAAAAAGCTAATTTTGAAATGGGTGTTGTTGTTGATCCTGAAAATTTTGATTTTCAATATCATTATGAGGTCGTGATGTTTATGGTTCAGCCTGTTTTGAAGCCATCTTTTCAGTTCAACCATTTTTTCGTGCGAGAGATGGTACGGCTTCAAGTCTCTGACAATACAAACCTAAAAAATGTCAAAATGATTGAAGAGGCTTTGTTCATGCAGCGGTTGCAGTTTGGTATGTACTCTCTGCTCGCTGACCTTTCAGCTAACGGCAATTGGGCTGAAATTTATAACAAGGCGACGGGTATTGATCTAGATTATCGACCCTTACACTCACTATTGAAGACGTGAATTTGTAATAACTGATCAAGGCGAGGCGAAATGAAGAAATGTCGAGTTTTGGCATTGCTAATGATTTTAACTGTTGTGGGCTCGTTCAGAGCTTACCAGGTACTCAACCCGCATCTTGAGCTTAGCAATCGAGAGGCAGTCGTGACACTGGTACTTTATTCGGATCTACCAGAATCGCAGGCCCTTAGCCGGCAGCTCGAACGTTTTCGTTGCGACGGAGTAGCATGTGTACAAACGGCCTTGTCGGAAGTGATTGAGAATGAGTTTAAGAGACACACAAGTGGTGACACAAGCTTGAAAGTGAATGTGGTTGAGCCAAAAGACAATCGGCTATTTCGGGTTGATCACTCAGGTACCGGCTGGAGGCGCTTTCGATTTGCTTACAAGCTTTACAGTGAGTTCTCGAGCAGAGGGGCTTCTTTTTTTGGCTCAGATGTTCGAATTTTTGTGAACATTTCGAACTATGATCCACAAAGCTATGTCGAACGGTCGCTGGGTAGCGCTAACTTAAGAGTCGGCATGGTGCAATGGGATGTTGGAGATTTTCAAAATATCTACATGTGGAACATAACTAAATTGGTTCATGAAATTGGGCATACTCTCGGGGCCTCCGACAAATACACCTCTGCCGCAAAGAGTATTTTCCCAGGTGGCTACGTTGAGCCGGAGCTAGGCGAAGGTTCTAATCAGCAATTTGTTGAGATCATGTCAGGCACAAGGCCCTCAGGTGGGCAGGAGGAGCTCGAGCCGAAGCACTATTCAGAGCTGAGGTTTAGCCGCGTTTCTGCATCTGAGATGGGTTGGGTAACTCAAAACTAAGTCGAGTTAGATCACAGGATCCACTTTTCTAGCTGTTCTTTTGCTGAATTACTTAAGGGGCTGCCCTTGGTGGTCTCGTTATCAACGTGCACAATAACAGTTTCAGCGGTCGCTACGCAAAGGTCGTTTTGGTAAAGGTATTGTTTCAGAGTTATTGATGAAGTGCCTATTCGGGTTACTCCCGTGCCTATTTCTACCGTACCTGGCCATCTCAGTTCAGCTTGAAAGTCTAGGTTGAGAGAGGCGATGACAAAGCTAAAACCGTTCTTCAGTATACCAAACTCGGTGTTGTACAGGGCTTCGACGCGGCCAGTTTCAATGAATGTCGAGAATTGAGCATTGTTCACGTGACCTTGTCTATCGGTATCAGCGTACCGAATCTTGTCGAAGGTTCTCAGAGGGAAGTCGGATAGTTTGAGGTGAGACACGGCTTTGTTCTCCAGGTTTTTGGACCAACGTTGGTGATCTGCCAAAAAAGTTGGACAGCCCCGCTGTTAGCTTGATAATTTTCTCGGCTCAAAAATAACCGATTTATTTTGAGAGCTGAAGGAGAGATTTTTCTTTAGAGCTGTTTAAACTTAATTAGTTGATTGATGAGAGAGGTTTGAGAAGTTGCTAAATTGGTCGTCAGGAGATTGGCTATTAGCGCGAGATTTAAGTCGTTAAGCGATATTTCAAAGAGACTATGTGATTCATTAAGGTTTGGTTAAGGCTCTGGCAACAAGTATTGTGTTTAGTTTTTGCTGAATCTCAAATCAGTACTAACAACACGTAAGAGAAATAACGATACTAGAGTTATGAAAAAATCTAGTGATAGCTTTGAGCAATTCTTCCAACTCTCTCTCTCGATATGATTAGCGTCTCAGACCGTGTGGGTAACTTTTTAAAGTTAAACCCTCTATGGGAAGAGGTGCTCGGCTACAGCTTAGATGAAATGCTATCGAGTCAGTACACTGATTTTATTCCTCCTGACGATCGGGAGCTTTCAGCCAAGAAAATTTCTGAGCTCGAAGAGGGTCTTGATCAAAGAGTTTCATACGAGAACCGCTACCTTTGCAAAGATGGCAGTTACAAGTGGCTCTCGTGGAAGTGCACTCTCAAAGATGGGTTAGTCTACGCTTCTGCTCGTGACATTACAGAATTGAAACTGCATCAACTCGAGTTTGAGAAGCTTCAAGTCTCCGGCAGAATTGGTTCTTGGAGTGTTGATTTTGCAACAATGAATGCCAGGTGGTCAGATGAGGTTTACCGTATTCATGACCTCGAGGTTGGAGGCCCTGTGCCTGTAGACAAAGAGGTTGATTACTACCACCCGGATGATTGCCCAAGAATTCAGGCTTATCTTGAAAAATGCACCGAAGATGGAACGACTTTTGATGATACCTTTAATCTTATTAGTGAGAAGGGTGTTGAAAAACGAGTTCGATCAGTAGGTAACCCCATCATCGAGCGGGGCAAAGTCGTTGGTCTGTATGGTACCTTTCAAGATATCAGTGAAGAGCACAAGCGCAATGAGGCCTTCAATGATGTCACGACTCGTATGAAGCTTGCGATTGACTCAATAGGTATCGGCATATGGGATTGGGATGTTGTCAACAATGTACTTGTTTGGGATGACCGCATGTATGAAGTCTTTCAAGTTAAGAAAGATGAATTTTCTGGGGCCTATGAGGCTTGGCGAATTGGCCTGTATTAAGAAGACATTGAGCATGCTGAGGAGCAAGTGCGTATGGCACTTGAAGGTGAAAAGCCTTTTGATACTCAATTTCGAATTAAGTGGCCTGACGGGCAGATTCGATGGATACAGGGCAAGTCTGAGGTTTTTCGAGATGAGCACGGCAAAGTTGTGCGAATGCTTGGTGCCAACTACGACATCACAGATCAAATGAACAAAGACATCGAGATTCAAAACCAAAGAGCGATTACTCCACACAGAGAGAAACTAGCTTCTCTGGGCGAAATCGCGGCAGGGGTTGGCCATGAGATTAACAACCCACTGGCAATTGTCATGGGCAACGCTCTTAAAATTATTCGTTCGGTACAGTCTGGTGATATGAGTGCTCAGGCTATTCAAGAGGCTGCAGATGTTGTTCTCTCTGCCTCTGATCGCATTGCAAAAATAGTTGGTGGTCTTAGAACTTTTGCGAGATCAGACAACGATGAAATTGTCGTGTCAGATATCTACCAATTAGTCGAAAATACTTATGGTATGTACAAAGAGATCTACGAGAAAAAGGGCATTCGCTTTACACTGAGCCCTCCAGCCAAAGGTATCTCGGCCAAAGTCAACCCTGGTAAGTTTCAGCAGGTTCTAGTGAATCTGATCTCGAATGCGAAAGATGCTGTTGAGGCCCAGCAGGAGAAGTCAGTTTATATCGACTTTAAGTTTGAAGACGATGATGTCGAGGTTTGAGTCACCGACAATGGTTCAGGTATACCAGAAGCTCTCAAAGAGAAGGTTTTCGAAAACTTCTTCACAACGAAAAAGCTAGGAGAGGGCACGGGTATTGGTTTGGCTCTCTCGCGAACAATTGCGCATGAATTCGGTGGAGATCTGAGCTTTGACACTTCAGCTGATGGCACTGTGTTTAAGTTTAGAATTCCCTGCGTAGCGCAAAGCTTTGCAGCTAAACAAAAGCCTTCTGGTGTGTATAAGAAATACGCTTTTAACAAAAGGGTGCTGATAGTTGATGATGAAGTTGGAATCTTGAATGTCTTAAAAGGTCTTCTTGAAGACTATGATTGTAAAGTCACAGTCACGCCCGATGCTCATACGGCACTCAGTCTAGTAGAGAACGATCAGTACGATTACGTCATTACAGATATGAAGATGCCGACAATGGATGGTCTCGAGCTAATTCAGCGAATTAATAGTCTGAACTCAACCCATACACCTAAAATTGTTGCAATGTCTGGTGGGGTCTCCAATTACTATGAGCAATTGGTGAAACAGTCAAAGATTGTGGCTTTTGTTTCTAAGCCATTCAGCGAACAGAAGTTTGTTGAAATATTCTCTGAGTCAGCGTGAAGATAGTGACTTGGCCAAGCTTAGAATTGTAACTACTGATCTTTCGACGGTATTGAGTAAGTGACTGATGCGATTGCAACCATCTCGGGGTCGCCATCCGAATATAGCTCAGCCTCGCCGACGGCTAATGATTTACCAAGCTTTAGAATTCTGCAACTGGCTAAAATGTCACTCTCACCATTTGGTTTTTTAGGAAATTTATTGAGAGATGGCTAGTTACAGCCTCAGTGACTCCCTCTTCAGCGATCAAGGCAACATATACGGCCGCATCAGCTAACCCCATCATAGTTGGGCCAGAAATAGTCTGACCAGGCCTGTGGTCTTTTACCGAGGTTTTCTTTCTTAAACGAGACCCCATGTTGCCAAGGTCTTATATAACGATGTTAGAGCCAGGAAACTCTCTGTCTAAAAAGTCTTGAATCTTTTGTTTCATGCCGATCTCTTCTACTTGCTACTTGCTACTTGCTACTTGCTACTTGCTACTTGCTACTTGCTACTTTGAACGGTCCCAGTCTCTAATGCGCAGGGCAGTTTTGGTAGTCGTAATACCTCGGGTTGCGAAAATCAGAAAGTGATCATTTTCCTATAAAAGGTCTTATTGCTCAGACGTGGTTTCAACTGCCAAGGGTTGAGATTGAGTTGTTCAATGCCTTGGATCTGCCAGATAGGTAGTTCCATTTGTTCTCAAATCAAAAGGTGGTACCATTCGTATTGTCAAACCTGTCAACAGTAGAAAGTTGTGCCGAAGGTGGTTTCCAAAAATGGGAGTAAATATGAAATTGATCTGCAAGCAATGCGAATTCGAGCCTAATGTAGAAGGTATGGACTTTTTTGAAGCCCAAAAAATACCAGTCCTTAAGCTTCCGCTTACCGTCGGAAAAAGCTACGAAGTGCAAGTTCTGACAAGACTCCGCCGAGAGGCGGGGGTTCAGGGGGTCGGCTCGACCTACAGTTTAACTGTTGATAGTTCTTTGGAGCTCGAAATCAGAGAGTACATTAACCTACTGATTTACACCGACAATGGTCAGTGGGAAGAGCTTTTTTTACCTGATGAGTACATTCCGCAAGCGCTTGAAGAAAGCTCGTCAGTTAATCAGCAGTTGAGCGGTATTTTTGCATTCCCTGAATGATTGAGTTTGATAAAGCTCGTTTTACCCAACTTGCTTAGGCGGGTTGTTTAAGGAGGCTATTTGAAAGCGCTACCCGGTGATGAAAGCCTAAGCCAGGGTTTCTGGTTCGAAGATCATCAAATTCAGATTGCAGCACCTGCAACTGAGATTTGGCCTTGGTTGGTGCAAATGGGTAACGGGCGAGCCGGTTGGTACAGTTATGACTGGTTAGATAACTTGGGTCGGCAGAGTTCTCGAAAAATTCTTTCTGAGCACCAGAACATTACCAAGGGTGAGAGTTTTGGACTGTATTCGGTAGATGACTACAAAGAGCCTGAGTTCTTGACCTTTAAGTTCAGCAAAGAAAGCAATATGACCTGGTTGCTTGACGAGAAATCGCCGCAGTTAACAATGTTGTTAACGCGAGTTCGCGTCGGTAGGTTCCCAAAATGGCTTCTAAAGGCAACGCTAGGCCCTGGCCATTTGATAATGCAAAGAAAGCAATTTCTTGAAATCAAAAAAAGAGTTGAAAATAAAGCCTAATTGAAGATCAGAGGTTTTTTCAGAGTTGCCCTGCATTATAACTTTGCCAACGTACCGTGCCTAGAAACCTACATTTATTTCATTCGCTGGGCGGCATTTCAAATGTGAAGCTTTGTTAAGAGCAGTTTTGGTAGGATTGTCCCATGAATCTGGGGGGAATCATGCGGCTACTCTTTTTAGCGACGTTCTTGATGGCTAGTATTCATTCGCACGGCCAAGTTCTTGTTTTTGAATACCTTGACGAGTTTACACCAGAGCATGCAGACATGGTGTCGCAGGTGGCTTGCGGCGAATTCACAGAGAATTGTGGAATCTATCAGTTTCCTAATTTTCATGAGCCAGACGTTCAGGGTCACGTCGCTGATTTGGTGGCTGAATTTCAGGTCGTCAATATGAGCTTTGGAGTTACCCTTCGACAGCGACCGGTGTTCGATTACAAGTACGATTACGAGCAAGAGCTTAAGCAGTTCGAGGCTGATAACTTGTTGTTGAAAGAGAGTTTTAGCTTTCTTGAAAATCTAGTAGCGAGTCATCCAGACGTATTGTTCGTAGCTGCCTCAGGAAACGGCGAAGATCTCGGCATGGCTCAGGGCAATGGCTACAACATCACCGCAGAGCAACCAATGTATCCAGCACTTATTCAAGCTGCAAACATGGTCACAGTTGCTGCCATTGATCAGCAACCTGGCTTCAGTTTGACAGTAGATAAGGTTAAGCTTACAGATTACTCAAACTACCGCTTGGAAACTGTGGATCTAGCATCGCCAATTGCACCAATGCTAGATGGGTCATTTTACGAAGGTACTTCGTTTGCTGCACCTTGGGTCGCTGAAGTTGCAGACTACATTATGAGCCGATTTGAATTAACTGCCCGGGTGACAAAGAGGGTACTGTTGAGGGCATGCAAAGTAAAAAATACTTGAAGCCTCTATTCAAGCCACTCGAGATCTCAAGCTCAACGGAGAGAGCTCTCTAGTTTGGCAAGCCCTTGCTGCACGCGGGTTCAATACAAGACAGCAAGCTCTTCAAGAGATTGGAGGCATCTTGCTCGTTCGAAGTGGCGGCGTTCTCGATAGAGAGATGGCGATTGACTGTGCAGAGCGAGTCGCAACTAGTGGCCTAGATGTTGATTCGGCTTGTTTGCAGACTCATCAATCAATGAATGAAGCTAGCAGTGAAGATCTGCAAATGCTCAGAGTCTTGTGGCAAGAGCGAAGTCTTTAGAGAGGCTAGATCCCTAGGTATCAACTAGGTTCAATTTGGGTATTACACTGATCTTATGCTTTACGGAAGGAGTGGTAAACTTGTCTTAGAGTGATACACTTTTCATGCAAAACCTTAGCTAAAAGTCGAGTTGAGCCGATAAGTTCTATGTAGGAGGTTGTAACATGGTGATGAGACATCTGAGTTTGATGAGCCTTATTTTACCCCTTCTAGTTTTAGGGTGTGGTGGTGCTGATAATAGTGATGGCTCAGGGGGCAACAAGGGTGCCACTGAGAATCAGCAAGACTGTGAATCTGATGGGTCAGATATCAATTTCTCTGGTGTCGAGAGTGTGAGCTCGGTAACAAACACCAGTCTTCAACTTAACTGGACAGATAACTCAGATGCTAAGGGCTATGTTGTTTTTGACGTTTCTGATGGCAGCTCACAGTACCTAAAATTTGTCGAAGGCCCTGCAAGCTCAACAGAGATAACTGGCCTTGATACGAACACCAGTTATAGCTATCAAGTGAAGTCGGTTGACTCGAATTTTAAATTAGACTCAAACACTCAGAGTGTTTCAGTCACTACTGATTCTGCTCCACCAGATCAGTTGCTAGATACGATTGCAAACTCAACAGCAGTTTACTCAGTCAGGAAGCTAACCAATAGTTACTCAGGAGCCGCTATTGCGGTGCGCCGAGATAGTGATGATTTGGTTGTAGATATTGGCTTTGATGGTTTTAGTTTAGATGAAGCCGCCTTGAATGCGCATTTGGCCGGAGCCACAGGCTTTGTGCAGACTTGGTATGATCAGAGTGGGGCCACTCAAGACCTAACTCAAACGAACTTAGATTATCAGCCACAGATCGTTTTAAGCGCGACACCTGGCGGGCGGCCTGCTATTCGGTTTGACGGCGTGAACGATTACCTTATCAGCTCATCAGTTTCCTACACTGCACGGACACTGTTTTTTAGTTTTGAAATGCAATCAGCTTCTCAAAATACAGGAGACCTTGCACAAATTTGGGGAGACTATGGTGGGGGCAAGCAGGTGGCAACTGACCCACGAAGTGGTACGACAATGAGTTTTGACGGCAACGGTAGTGGAGAAGCCGACTACGCATACGATGGTGCGGCTTATACAGGTTCGTTTCAAGAAAACCCAACTGGTACTGGTTGGGCCTTCGACACGACTCATACGCTTGCTGTTGAGTTTTCTTCTGATCAGTCACTTTCACAACACACTGTAGGCTCCTTGTTTCCGTCGTTCTCAGTTGGTGAGCACCAATTTGGCGGAGATATTTCTGAAATTATTGTCTTTTCTGATGTTAAGTCTTCAGATGATAGGGCTGCAGTCGAGAGCTCAGTTTCAAACTACTATTAAACTTATCAGCTAGCTTGTTAGTGGCAAGAGGTTGTAGTACTTCGTCCGACTATGTCTGAAGCGATAGATATCATTTTTCGAGATGCCCATCTTTGTGTGATTAACAAAGAATCTGGTCATGTGGTTCACAAGACTCGCGGTGCAGGCGATTCTCCGGTTGTATTACAGACTTTGAGAGATCAATTAAGTGAGCGTATTTTCCCCGTTCACCGTCTCGATCGAGGCACCTCTGGGTGCTTAGCATTTGCTTTCAGCTCTGAAGTGGCGTCAGGTCTTCAGCGGTCAATGAGCAATGGGGTGAAATGTTACACGGCATTGTGCTTTGGCAGGTTTGACCAGCAGAGTGGTGTTTATGATCGGGAGCTCACGGGTGAAAGTGGGCAAAAGCAGTCAGCTTTCACTAAATATAAAGTGACCGAGGAGTTGGGTGATTACAGCCTACTTGAACTAGAGATTGAAACTGGGCGAAAGCATCAGATAAGACGACACTTATCACATGAAGCTCATCACATTGTTGGTGATGTGAATCATGGCAAGGGTTGGCTGAACAGAAGGTTTCGTGAACTATATGACTTTCACAGGCTGTTTTTGCATTGCCATAAGCTTTCAATTGTTCACCCTGTGTCAGGAGAGAGGCTTCATTGCGATAGCCCTCTGCCCAATGAATTGAAAGGTTTGTTGAATAGCCTTAGGCAAGTTTAGGCTTTGATTGGTTATTGATTGATAAGTGACTTAGGATCAAGGCCGAACTTTTCTAAGTACTTTTTAAGTCGATCAGTATCGTTAGATGATTTTTTTCTCAAGCGACTCGCGGCAAAGAGGGCTCTTCCTGCCTCAGACAGGGATGAACTGTGTTCACAGACGGAAAGCACCTGATTGAGTTGAGCCAGGTCAAAAAGATCAAATTCACTGACTCTTGAGCCCAGCCATTTTTCAGCGAGAGAGAGTTTGTCTTCTTTTGAATGGTGCCAGCGCTCTTTAAGAGAGGAGATCTCAAATTCTACAATCTCTTTTGGGATGCGACCACTCTCGGCCATGGTGCCCATTCTAATTATTGAGGCGTTGAGGTCCCTGAAGTTACCAGTCCATGAAGAGGTAGGTTCGAGGGCGAATTTCAAAAACATTTTGTATGCCTCTTGAGTGAAGCGTACCTTTTTACCTGTTTTACGCGAAAACTTAGCGAGCTCGTACTCAATATTTGGTTCGATATCTTCTTTGCGATCTTTCAGATCAGGTATTCGAAATGACCAAAGGTTGATTCTGGCCAAAAGGTCTTCGCGAAACTCGCCTCTTGAAACTTCGAGCTTTAGATCGCGGTTTGTACCTGCGATTAATTGAAAGTCGCTTTTCGTTTCTTGGTCTGAGCCCAGTGGCATAAATGACTTGTCTTCAATGGCTCGTAGAAGCATGGCTTGCTCATCGGGACCCAGCTCTCCAATCTCGTCGAGAAATATTAAGCCTTTATCGGCCTCTTTCAAGAGACCAGCTCGGTCTTTTAGTGCGCCAGTAAAGGCCCCTTTTTTGTGGCCAAAGAGAGTCGACATCACGGCATCGCCTTTAAGGGTCGCACAGTTGACTTCAACAAAGCGACCTTTGACTTGTCGTTTGAGCTCTTTGAGCTGATATATTCTACGTGCAAGTTCGGTTTTACCTGCACCAGTGCGCCCCATGATCAACATGGGCTCTTCAGAGCGTATAGCTACAGTTTCAATGCGATCAATAAGATCGTTGAAGTCGGAGTTGCGAGTGTCGATACCTGCCTTGAGAAGCTTTTGGCTCTGTTGCTTTTCTTTAACAAAGCGGGCTGCCAGGGGGTCATACTTTTGAAGGTCGAGATCAATAATACTGTAGTGGCCTCGACTTCGCTCGGTTGGGTCTTTGGTAGCTGGGTTAACCCACTGTTGGAGTAGCTTACCGGGAAAGTAGCGGCTTTCAGCTAACAGAAACATGCAGATTTGAGCTACGTGAGTGCCTGTTGTAATGTTAAAAAGATAGTCCTCGTTTTTTAGGTCGAATTTGTAGCCGTCTGCAAACTCATGTAATTTTGCAAAGACCTCTTCGAAGTCCCAGGGATCCTTCATTGGGATGTGGTGCAGAACAATTTCAGTATCAGGTGAGATGTCTTGAATGTCTTCAACGACTCGATCGAGTACGTGCTTAAAAGGCCTTTGGTAAATGATCTCATAACGATCAAACTTAAGGTCGTCTTGCCAACAGGCCGCTACAGTTGGGCGCCACTTGCGCCAGCGATTTCCGGTCTTTCGAGAAGCGTCTAGAGTTGTGCCTAAGTGGCCGATTCCAACAGTTTTCATGACTATATAGTATTATAAAATACTATATAAAGATATAAATTTTAGAGGTACTCAAGTCAGGGGCGCTGGCTCAAGACTTCAAAAAAAATCAATAAAAACAATGTTTTAAAATGAATCATGCTGAGCTAGAGATGTTTGGCACTCCTGGTGCAACACCTATTAAGCAACAATCCGCTGGCTCTGGATTGTTCGATGAAGCTGGGAGCCGGTGGGAGACATTAAGGTGCGATTTTGAAGATTGAAAGTGAATAACCCACTGGCTCCAGATTGTTCGAAATGGTTGGGAGCCGGTGGGCGACATTGAGAAGAAAAATTGAAACTAAGGAAGTTAAAATGTGTGGGAAAAATAAGAGTTCAGAGGCTAAGAAGAAAAGCAAGTATGAGGTTCTTGAGACCAAGAGCGGAAAACTTGTAAAAACTTGGACTAAAGGTGTTCCCTTTGAGGAAGAAGCTAAGAACCAATTGCGCAAGCTTGCAGAGCTCCCTTTTATTCACAAGTGGGTTGCTGTTATGCCCGATGTACACGCCGGCAGAGGGTCTACCGTTGGAAGTGTGATTCCGACAACGGGAGCAATTATTCCCGCGGCCGTCGGTGTAGATATCGGCTGCGGGATGATGGCTCAGAAGACTTCGCTTAAGGCTTCAGATTTACCAGACAACTTGAAAGCGATTAGAACGCAAATTGAAAGAGATGTGCCTGTAGGGTTTGGCTACCACAAAAAGCGTGTGCCGATTGCATGCGAAAAAGCATGGGTATCGTTAGACGCTGGTTACAACCAGATCATGGAAAAACATCCTCTGATCAAAGCGACAAAGAAGTACAAACAACTGGGCACGCTCGGGGGTGGTAACCACTTCATTGAGCTGTGCTTAGATGAAGAGCAAAACGTTTTGATCATGTTGCATAGTGGTTCTCGTGGTGTCGGTAACAACATTGGTAGGTACTTTATCGAGCTTGCGAAGAAAGAAATGGAGCGATGGTTTATTCATACGCCGAATACTGAGCTAGCTTATTTGCCTGAGGGGAGTGAGCACTTTGAAGACTACATTGAAGCAGTTGGTTGGGCTCAAGGCTTTGCCCGCATTAACCGTGAAGTCATTATGGCGGCTGTCATCGAGGGTTTACAGCGGAGCAAAGAATTGCCAACCTTTCTGTTAGAAGAATCAGCTGTGAACTGCCATCACAACTACGTTGAGCTCGAGCACCACTATGGCAAAAACGTCTATGTGACTCGCAAAGGTGCAGTTCGTGCTCGTAAGGGTGATCTGGGTATTATTCCTGGCTCTATGGGAGCTCGAACTTTCATCGTTGAAGGCTTAGGTAATGAAGAGAGTTTTCATAGTTGTTCACATGGAGCCGGAAGAACAATGTCGAGAACCAGAGCCAAAGAATTGATCACTGTGGATGAGCATCGACAGGCAACTGAAGGTGTCGAGTGTAAGAAAGATCAATCCGTGATTGATGAGTCTCCACGAGCTTACAAAGATATTGATGCTGTGATGGAGGCTCAAAGCGATTTAGTAAAGGTTAGGCATACGCTCAAGCAGATTGTATGTGTGAAAGGTTAAAGAGTTTACTTTATCAATGTTCTTCTATCGATCGGGTTCAAAAGCCCGACGGGTGCGAGAGTCTTTGACTTCTATCGTATGCCGAAGTCAGTGATGAAGTAAAAGACCCGAAGGTTGTGGGTTCGAATCCCGCCTGAGAGGAAAACTCTTCTTAGAAGCTTATTGGCAAAGCATCGGCTAGAATTGGATTGTTGTGGGTTCAATCCCCACCAGGTCAGAGATGATCTAGTAGCTCAATTGGTTAGAGCATCCAACGACTGCTGTTAACAGTCTTAAGGTCTTTTATTGAATACCCGTCAGAGATTGCACTCGACCTAGTTGAGAGCAAGCTCTGGCCAAAGCAGAGGCTTTGCACCTCTAAGTAGAAGCCTGTGAATTCGAATTGTTGAGTTAGTGCTGAGAAATTCTAGACAACCCTCAGTTCTAACTACAAGCATTCGTTTTGCAGACTCGCTGTGGGGTCCGCCTCTGGATTTGTTTTTTGAAAGGAATAAACATGAAAAAAGTTGTTATTAAAGAGACTCAGAGAGGTCTGAAAATCAGAAATGGTTGTGTGGTTGACATCTTAGAGCCAGGAGTTCATTGGACTCTAGGCTTCATGAGCAGAACTGAAATTCACGTCTATGATGTCATTTCACCTGAGGTGTTTAGCGCTTGGACAGAAGCTCTGCTGAAAAACCATCCTCATCTGGTTCAAAAGCACTTCGTTGTAGCAGCCCCTTCAGACAACCAAGTGGCAGTCGTGAGTAAGCAGGGCAACTACTTCACTTTGGTTCCGCCGGGAAGCCGAACGCTTTACTGGAAGTCGCTTGAAGACATTTCGGTTGAGTATCTAGACATCACTGCT
>JABSOQ010000102.1 GCA_013216195.1 Bdellovibrionales bacterium | reverse complement strand
GATCACGTGCTCAGTCGCTCTGACAGACTATCTGATAGTTTTCGCGAATACACTTACGACTGGCTCAAACTCGACCGAACGGAGCCTTTCGCTGTCAATGCCAGGCTTAATGTTCTCGGCGGAGGCATTCAGTTCAACCAAGCTTTGAGATCCGCTATGATATCTGAGGTAGAAGACCTGGGCGCCTTTGTAGCAACCTCAGGCGGAACCTTTGAAGATCTATTCATTTCGAACGTCTCGGTCACCCGCAACACCCAACTGATGCAGGTCTATGGCCTAAACCAAGCTGCACCGAGCAACATAACCGAGGCCAACGCCGTTCGATTTCCTGCTGAACAGCGCGCAGGCATCTTAACTCGCGCTGCGCTTTTGTCTTCAGGCTCAGAAGCGGCCAACCCTGTTCTGCGGGGCGTACACTTAGGTCAAGACGTCTTATGTGTCGATTTTGGCTCAGCTCCAACAAATGCCACAGAAGTGTTTGAGGCTACCCCTGCCCCCTACTATGTTACCAACCGAGAGCGGTTTCATATCAAGACTACATCTAATGCCACCTGCGCGGGCTGCCACCAAAGAATCAACCCTCTAGGCTTTGCTTTTTCAAACTACAACTCTTTTGGTCGTTACCAAGAAACCGAACCCATTTTTGCAGAGAATGGCGACTTCATTGAGTCTTTCACTACAGTAGATGCAGAGGTAGATCTCTCAGAGATCTTAGGCAGAGGTACAACAGCCAACAATGCTGTTGAACTGAGTCAAATCGTGGCCAGGCAGACATCTTCAAGAGCCTGCTTTGCCAGAAAGTACTCACAGTATGCTCTGGGCAGACCTGTCGACAACGATAGAGATGCCTGCAAGCTTGAAAAGGCTTACGACAATCTCGGTAATGATCGAACTCTCATCGATATGATCAGAACCACAGCCCTCGAGCCAGAATTTAAGATGAAACGGAGACTGAACTAAATACCCCACATGAATATCCAGCTACCCTTTGGCTACCACCGAAACCCCACTTCGGTGGTAGCTTTTCAATGACAATACTGAGCTTCAGCCAGATAGAAAATTCCTCATAACAATTTTCGAAAACTGAAATGCTGCTGAATTGTTTCTGATTAGCATCTTGGAAAAACCGCCACGAATTCAAAGGCGCGAGCGCCATTTTTGAGCCCAAAAAACAGCCAGAGGCTTGTGAAGGCTCTTATCTCAAACATGTTTGATCTCAGCGGGCACAGGCCATGCATTTCTCAATCCTGAACCACAATTCGAAGATCTTTAAAAGGAGACACAAATGAAGAATCTTTTGAAATTAGCAGCATTGAGCATGGCATTCTCTGGATTGGTTGCTTGCTCAACAGCAAAAAAACAAGATGACAACGTAGTAGCAGACATCGATACAGAGCAGTCTATTGAAGAAACGAACCAAGAAGGTTTTCAACCAATAGAAGACACCACTGAAGATGACACTTCACTTGGCATGGGTTCAAGCGGACTCGGACACTAAAGTACTATTACTACCTGGAACATAGCGGGGGATCGCATGATAAGGTTGTCATCTTTAAGTTTGATTTTACCTATCTTATGCGGTCTTCTGTGTTTCAGCCCACCTTCTTTTGGCGAGCCCTGGCAAGAAATTGCCCGCCATGTTGGCCCCGCTGAGGGCGATCGACAAGAGCACATCGATCAGCTCAAAAAACTCGAAAACCTAGACAAAGTTGTAATTGATGCCATCGGCACCAAAGATCAAGCACTAGCTCTCGACACGATCAGCGCGCTTAAGCTCAAGCATTTAGTACCAGAACTCCTCGAGTCTATAGATCGAGATGATACCGGCTTTTTGATACTCACGATAAGCGTCTTTATCAACAAATCGAATTATGCCAAAATCTTTCAAACCTACAAAAACAGATTGGCCAACTCCACACAACAGTCACCCGCAAACCTTGTGGCGTTTCTTGAACCCCTTGGAAGACTGGGAGAACCGCTACCGACTAAGACACTACAAAAGCTGATTCGACATCATTTCCCAGAGGTAAGGTCTGCAACGCTAGATTACTCGCGGAAGATGATGTTTCGCTACTACAATCAAAAGTATCATAGCATAATAAAAATGGCTGCCGCCGATAGAACTTATCAAATTCGGCAACAAATTGAATCTTACCTAATAGAGCTTGAAAGCAACCCGAAGGCCCGAAAGGCAATATCAGCCAAGAGCTTTTTTAAACTCGCAGCAAAAAGACCGAGCTTCAAAATCAAAGAGAATGACTTGCGTGTCGTCTTTGGCTATAAAGATGCCAGACCCGGTCGATTCGTTGGCGACAGGCATGAGAGGCTCGCAATGGTTCAGCACTTATTGGAGCCCTGTAAACGTTCAGACAGACAAACCTGTGGCTTCAGAAGGCACTCAAAAGATGCAAACCTACTGTTAAAGAAAGTCACAGTGCCAGGCAACAAGGTGCCGCTAAAGCTTCACCTCCGAATTGTCCATAGCTCCGCTAGCACTGACGACCAAGAAAACCGTATAAACCCTTACCAAAAAGTTCTCAGCGCGAATGCCGAAGATGTCTTTTTAACGGGCCTAAGAGAGGCTGATCTGGTCTTCTACAATGGCCACTCCAGGTTTGGTGGCGGACCAGACTTCACACCGCCACTTTTGAACACATCAAACTACGTCGACTCTGTTTTCTACAGAACCTACACTTCAGGCTTAACCAGAATGATGTCTGCCCTTGAAGAAAGGGCTCTTGACAAACAGGTCGGTCAAATCGATCTCTTCGGAATGTTTTCATGCGCATCAACACAGCACTTCAAAAAGGCATTGAAAGAAAAAGGCATCCCTAAGTTCATTACGAGCAAACGGCTTTTACACTACGCTGAAGCATTAAGGCGTACTGAAAAACAACTCAATTTGTACCTGAAAAACCTCATTGATCAAAAAGCTAGTCCAAATCAAATCGTATCAAACTGAAACATAGAGAACCTTATAGTCACTCAGGCTGACATGCGAAATCAAAGCCGAGACATATAAAATTACTGAAGATTCTATGAGTTAGCGAATCGGATCACTTAACAGACAACAGTGTTACCTGATTTTATGCGTCAGTCCTCAATACTAAGAGTGTAACAACAGACTTTTGCATTTCGGGGGGGAATGTTATGAAAACAAATTTCTTTATGCTCGTACAATTCTTAATAGGGTTGGGCCTACTACAAATTGCCACCTCACCTATCGCAACAGCTCAATCAAAACCAAACGTGATTTTCATAATGGTTGACGATGCGGGATATCAAGATTTCATTAAATACAAAAACCTAAAAGACAGCCGTGGCACAAAGGTTCAGCAACATTTTGCATTCAAACTGTTAGAAGAAAGAGCCATCAAGTTTACACACTTTTATACGAACCCGACTTGCTCACCGACTCGCATGAGTCTAATGACAGGAAACAACCCCGTGAAAACAGGTATTGAGCATGCCGTTTGCGTACCTGACAGCAAAGTGAAAGATGGCACCGCACGGGGTATCCCTTCAGATGCGATGACTATACCAAAAAAAATGAACCGGCTCGGCTACCGCACGGCCCATGTCGGCAAATGGCACATCGGAGAAAGGGCTGGCAAAAAGCCTGCAGACCAGGGTTTTCACGACACGATAGTTTACAAGTACGATAACCACAAATTTTGGGATCCAGAATTTCACACCTATATAGGCAGAAGCCGCACGCGCACCAGGATTGAGTCAGGCTACAAAACTAAAATCCTCACTGATATCTCACTCCAACTGATGGAAAAACATAAAAACCATCACAGAAGCAAACCTTTGTTTATGAACGTTTGGTACAATGCTCCCCACCATCCGTTTCAACCACCTCAATGGGCCATTGACCGGTTTTTCAAAGGCTCTAAGAGCCAATTCAGTAAACTTAACAGCAAAGACCGAGAGCTCTACAAGTTTATGGCCGTGATGTATACTCTTGATCAACAGATCAACCGCATCATTCAAAAAGTAAAAAATGACTCACACTTCAAAAACAATACCATCGTTATGCTTACCAGCGACAATGGTGGCGCAGCAAAAAAAGACAACTACTCAAATGCTCCTCTTGAAGGTGCAAAAGGTAAACTCTTCGAAGGAGGAGTACGGTTACCCCTCTATGTCTACTCACCATCTCGCTTCTCAAAAGGGATAAATCATTCTCTACTTAGATCATCTGACCTTTTGGCAACTTTAACGACACTCGCAGGCGGGAGTGTCGACTTTATTACTGAAGGTGAAAGTTTCGCGCATTTGCTCAACAACACGAGAAAGGCTGAAAAAAAGCAACGCAAAAGACCTATCATGATCGCTCAACGGGGTCAGATAAAATACTGTGATTACAAAGGCGCCTTTTTAAGAGCTCGAGGCTATGAAACCGGTGCAACCTGGCGGCAAATGGTAAGAAGAGCAGATTCACAAGGCGACTGGAAATACATCATGCAAGTTGAGAAAGGGCAATTCGAAGAGCACCTCTTTGATTTTTCAAAGCGAACACATGGTCGGTCACTTGAAGACGAGTCATCACGCTCTAACTTGGCAAGGCATCCTAGCTTTCAGTCAAAGAGACAAGAAATGAAAAACCTACTCTACCATCAAATCATTCGCAAATCGGCAATTCCAATGGCATTGCAAAACAAGACGGGCCAGTCGAGCGTGAGCTCAAACCGTTTTACACTCACCACCAATGGCTCTGGGGGTCGCGCTCACCTACCAAGAAACGACCGCTATGAAACACATGATGGTAGCTTCACATTTTCAGTAAAAGTGCGGCCATCGGCAAAAGCTATGGGACGTCGCTCAATGATCGCTCAAAGGCACATGAGCTGGACTCTGTTTCTATTACCAGACAGAAGAATTGAACTTGCAGTTCGAGATGAAGACACAGGCAAAGTGGCGCATCTCTTTAGCCAAACTAAACTCAATGCAAATCGTGAATACAACGTGACCTTTTCTATCACCGGGCACACTGGCAACAACAAGTCTGAAGATGATTCGACCTGCACACGTACTGGTAAAAAATGGACTTTCGTAAACAACGTGGCAAGGCTGTACGTAGACCCTGCCACTCAGTCATCTCAACCCAATGTTGAAGCTTTGAATGCATCAGAAATCTTTAACGTAAACTACACCGGCTACAGTAATCTCGTCTACATCGGAAGAGGCAAACAAAACCTAGCGTCTGAATCTTTCTACGGAAAGATCACTCTCCTCGGTGCCTTTGCTATGCCCCTTACTACAGAACAAGTTCATTATCTCTACCGCAACCCATTGAACTAGCCACATCTTGTTTTGCTAATATCACCATAGAGGGAGCGCTACTGCGCTCCTTCTTTTTGCTAGACCTTGGTCTGCAGCATATTGCCTTTCGTCTAATTGATCGAGATGCTGAGACAAACACACAGATCTCGGAGGCTTAAGTGAAGTTCTTTATTAGCATCTTGATACTTTCTTTCAGTTTTGCAGCTGGCGCAATGCCAACCGTATGGGAGTGCAATGCTAACGGAGGCGGAGACTACGTGCTCAAAGGTTTGGAGCGAGCTGACAACGGAGAAGGCTTTAAAAGCTACACTCTCGTTGATCTCGAATCAGAGGCCACAGTTGTTCTCTCAGTAGGCCTCTTAGGCCAGAGTGAAGCCGATGGCTTTGTTGCTTTCTCTGGTTACATGGACCAATTCACAGAATCTATGATCGAAAGACTCTGCAGTGAAAACCCAAAACAGGGAAGTACAAAAACCGTGGCGATACCGCTCAACACTGACGATCAAAACGGCAGACCAATTTGCATGAGCTGCTTCTCCGAATAATTTCGCTAGTTTTTAAAGTTCTGGTCTTTTCTTTTTGCTGATTTGATTGAATGCTATGGCTTCAGATTTGGTAGACAAGAAAGGACCAGTTATGAAACTTGCCCCAGCTTTTTTCTCTGAAGCTCAACAACTCGATCAGCATTCTATTTTAAGTAGTATGTGCACGATCAACCAACGCTGCATCGAGCAGTCAAAGCCAAGGTGGCGAGCTGATATCCACCTCGTTTCTGGCTCAAGAATTTCTGCAGACCCTATTAAAGCCGTAAGCAATACTGAGATGCTATTTATCGACTCTCAACAGGGCTCTTTGATCTACCTCAAGACCGCTCAGATTAGCAGCATAGAGATTCCAGCAAACCAAGACTTGATGATGTTAATCAGAGGCAAGGTTGCACCACCGAAAGCCGGTGAGATGCCAACGAACCTAAAGACCAAACGTTTGCTTGCAGAGATTGGGGAATCACTCTCCCCCACCATGCAACTCGTGTTTGGGGGCCACGAGAGCCTAAGTGATGAACTCAAAGGGCAGTTTCTGTTCAATGTCACCACATATGCCAATGAGCTCTCGTCAGTTTTTTCGAACTTAAATTCAGACGAACTCGGCAAACAAGCACTGGCAAGCCTCAAAACCATCTCATTTCAGGCCTCTAATAGCTCAAGACCAGAAGCCAAAACCGAGGGGGAAACACTTATGATTATGGTACCAAGTGAGACCCTTGCCTCTGACTCAAAAGACTTGCTTCTTGATTTGATCAGCCAAAGTCTTTAGACCGGCATAAAGCTAAATTTAAGATCCGGAGAGCCGCAAGGCTCTCTTTTCTTTTATAAGGTGCCAGAAACACCCTCGTAATAGTAGCTCCAATTCTGCAGACAGGCTTCAGGCTGATCACCCATCAAACAGAACCCGAACTGAATCGCTGGTGTTTGTCTATCGTGATAGCAATCAATGTCGATTTGATTAAGTCGACTTTTGACGTTTCTCGAATAACTTGCAGCATGCTTACTCGCATTGTAGCGATTCACCCCGCCCGGAGCTCTACCTGGAATCCAATAACCCCCAGCTAGAGTGGCATTCAACTTCAAATGGATCGCACCAGATAAGAGATCAGCATGCAAGCGACTGCCCTCAACAAAAACGCGTTTTAAGTTTCGGGTTGTACCTGAGTACAACTCGACAAATTGCTCAGCATTGTCGCGTGAATGACCTGGCAACCTTTGCTCTCTGTGCTCACTATAGCACGACTCAATTAGCTGCTGGTAGGCCTGTTGACCCAGCTCCGTGCCCGAACTCTTTTTGTTCGGCAAGCGTAGCTGATTTCGAAACACATTCACTGCTGATGTTGTAAACATACTGCAGCCACTGTCTCCATTAGGACCAGTGCGGTCTCCACATATGTAGGACTCGACCTCTAAAATGGCTGTAAACACTCTGTAGTCATTGCCCGTGCACTCGGCTGCCCACAGTATGGTCTCAGCCAGCTGTTGGTTTGATAAAGGCATTTTATGAACACGAAGAGATTGATTTGCCTCAATTCTTTTAAGAATACGCGTAACTCGCTCATGCCTTGAGTGAGATGCCGAATCCTCAAAATTCATATCTGATAGCATTCTACTAAAATGAGTCTCATTGATGCTCCATGCGGCATCGCTTACTACCAAATCAGGGCAAACAAAATCCGAGTACTTCGCAGCCGCTTGCGCAGGCAACAAGGCTACAGACAAGAACAGACCAAAACGAATAAGCTTTAATGTTTTCATTACAACCTCCCAACTCATTCCAATGAGATTAATGAGCAATAGAGGTACCCGCGCTAAGACCAAATATAATCAGAGCTCAGCATTCATTAGACGATCGCACAGGTGGTCAATTACCAATTTGGTGACGAGAACTGTTCGCACAAAATCTCACAATCAATTCGCAGGCCAATGGATTATGCGCCTACAGATAGAACCTGCACATGGCCAACAATTGGGAGCCAATAAAACCTTCATGTCAAAACTTTAAACAGAGCCATGCGAGACAAATGAGGCATTTAAGTTATAACATAATCAAACTTTTGCAATACGGCTTCTTAAATCTACTTTATCAATGAGAGCTGGTACCTCGTCTTCAAAATATTAACCAGTTCATCGTCTAAGAAATTCAAGAACGCTTTTGTAACTGCGCTCTCAGGGTAGCCTTCAGGGGGCTTGCCTATATCGCCTTTAGTGATCATGCGGTTGATATCAGAAACCAAGTTCGTCACATTTTCAGGTAAGCTCTTTTCTTCTGAATCACTAGAAGCAGTGGGCTGCTCCACAGCAATCGCTCTCACACTTTGCACATAATCTGTAAAGTAGTGCTCTTCTTCAGGAAACCAGTCTTCATTTATGACGGTTCTTTTGTTGTGCAGGCCTTGGGTTGAATAGTTGACCGTAATGCCAAAACTTCTCTTTGTTGCCTCATCTAAGACAGCAAATTGTTTTGTCTTCATAACCACTGCAGCGTGCCCCATAAAAGACAGCCTTTCATTCTTCAGCGTAAAAAACGACGGACCATTATAGTCAAACTTCAACGAATGAGCTCCAACATACAAAAACAACATAAGCAAAGGGCTACCAAGCAGCCAAACCGAGGCTCGATGATACTTCTGCGTCGGAGCGAATAGAATCTCTTGTGAAACTCGATGACGACTTGTCTCCACACATCCAAGCATATGAGAACCGGAACCTAGCAACAACTCTTGAGCTTAAGACCTTGCCTAATTCTAGGCCTCATAAGAATTTGCAAACGCAAAAGGCAATTTGGTCAATGTAATTCTCAAAAAAAAGAGGGTGCATCACTGCACCCTCTTCTGACCTATCTTGTATTTTCGTGTGAGAACCCTAACTACATAACCTCAATACTTGCCAACCATTGCTCTGCTGACTTTTTAGTCGCCTTTGTTGCCAAGGCCTGTTCAAAGGCTTTTTGAGCTTTACTATACTGCTTTAGCTCCATAAGTGACATCCCATGGCCGAGATACGCCAAACCCTTGTTGGTCTCGCTTAAACCACCCTTCTTGATTGCCGCCTCAAAACTCTTTGAAGCTCTGAGCCACTCTTCAACATCAAGAAGAACCTGGCCCATCATCAAATCGACTTTACCAGCCTTTGACTTAGCTGCAGCCTCACGAAGTGGTTTTAGTGCTTTTAACTTCTCTTCTGCTTGCATGTAGCACTGACCCATCAAATAGAGGTTCTTTTCGGTCTTCTTGAGAATTTTCTTCTCAAAGCCCTCCTCCATGACCATCGCTGCCCAGTATGGGATACCGCGATTCAGATACATACTTACGAGATGCAGAATATCAGCCTGTTTGTCGAGATGCCCAGCTTTATGAGCCAACTCAAGTGTGGCCAAAGACTCTTTGCCCTTCTCGAGATGAATGTATACCCCTGCAAGCTGCTTCCAGTGAGACTTCTCTTCTGGAAACCTAGCTGTCAGAACTTTTAAGAACACAGCAGCTCTTGGGTACTTTTTCAACTCAAAAGCCAATGCAGTGGCTAGCTGAAGCCAAGCCTTTGACGGAGTCTTCTCGAGCCTGATGGCTTTGTCTATGTTTGCAAAGGCTGCTTTTTTCTGACCTTTTTGCGCATAGATATTGGCAAGCAGAGCGTAGGCTCCGGCTCCTGGGCTTTCAGAGGCAGCAAACCAATCGAGCAAAATTTTTGTGCCCTTGCTGTAGTTGTCTTCAGATAGATAGAGCTGAGCCAACATGTACATGGTCGACAGCGTTGGTCCCTTCGGCAAAGACCTCAACTCAAGGGCCTTTTCAAAGTACTTGATAGCAGTCTTTTCTTTCTTCTGCTCAATGTAAGTGAAGCCCATGGTTTGGTAGATCTGAGCCAACTCTCCCGGTCTCGACCTGGCTGAGGCCTCAAGCTTTCCTAACAGTGCCACTGCGTTGTCGAACTTCTTGTTTTGCATATAGCCATGCACCCGCTGCATCTTCTTATGAGTCGCCTGAGACATTAAGCCTGCAGACTGGCTCTCAAGAGCTGCCACTTTTGCTGGAACATTGATCTTTGGCAAATAGTTCGAATCTGCCTTACTTGTGCTAGCCACTGCAGCTAACGCAAGAAGACCTGACACTGCCAGAAACCGGCTCGAGATATAGCCAAAAGCCTCACCTATCCAGCCACATACTATTTTGTCTAGAATCGTGTTTTTAGCTTTCAAGTTTAAACTCCAGTTTAACAGTTTGTTTCTGTTGCTTCTTGGCCTTGCCGTCGATCATTTTAGGCTTGTACTTCCACTTCAGAAGCGCACGCCGAGCAGAGGAGTCAAACACTCTTCTTGGCTCTGATTCAATGACCTTCACATTATCGACAGTGCCCACTTCTGTGATGTCGAACTCAAGAAGAACCCAGCCTTCTTGGCCTTTCATCGCCGCCCGTCTCGGATACTGTGGCTCAATTCGTACAACTGGTAGAGCTGACGAATTGCCTCCGCCGCCTCCTGCACCACCTAAATATGGCCCATTGCCTTTAGATAAAGTGGAAGGAAGCTTTGGCATATCCATTTGCAGATCTGGTTTTTGCACATCGTTGTCTGTGACCTGCATCTTTGGCATCTCCGGCTGAGGCTCTTGCTCAGGCGGAGGCTTTGGCTTATTTCTCTGGCGAACATCTGTTTGTGAGTCTTTAATTTGCCTTAAGAATTCAATTGAAGCGGTCTCGTCAGATGTTCTCTTGAATTCTCCATCGTTTTTGATCAACGCTGACATCAAGTAGAACAATCCAACACTCACACAGAGACCTACTCCGAATCCGATCGCGAGTCGTTTCATTGCTGATCACCTCGCTCACTTCAACTTTGCAGCAATCGAGATATTCTCAACACCTGCAAGCCTAATCTGATCCATCACCTCTACCAAAAGCCCATTTTTCGAGTCTTTATCAGCTTGCACCACCACCTGGCCCTCTGGGCTTTCAGCATGCAGGCGCTCGATATTAGCTCGAACACTGGCGATATCGACCTTTCGCTTCTGAATCCAAACTTCTCCAGATTCGCTGATCGCAACCATCAAATTGGCTCGCTCTTTTTTTGTGGCTGACTTAGCGCTTGGTCTAGACACTTGAATACCTGATTCTTTTACGAATGAAGTACTTACGATGAAAAAGATCAACATAATGAAAACAACATCCAACATTGGGGTCAAATCAATGCCCGACTCTTCTTCGGAGCCCCCCATTCCTCTACGTCTTCTCATGACACACCTCCTAGAGTGAGTTCGTCAGCGAACTTCTCTAATTCAACTTTGGTTTTATTCTCAAGATACGTTTTAAAGTAGATCCCAGAGATTGAGACAACCATTCCAGCCATTGTCGGAATTGTCGCCATTGAGATCCCGCTAGCCATAGAACGAGGGTTACCCGTACCTACTACAGCCATGATATCGAATACTGTTACCATTCCCGTAACGGTCCCCAAAAGACCCAAGAGGGGGCACAGTGCAACCAGAGTTTTGATAAAGGACACTCCTTGGGCTAATGTCCTATTCATCTCTGATATCATCTGCTCCCTGACTCTGTGGGCCTTCCAGGAACTTTTATCTGATCTATCCTTCCAAGACTTCAGCTTATCAGCTTTTAGACTTGGTAAATTAATTTTCAGGAACAGTATGCGCTCTGAAATTAACATCCAAAGCAAGAAGGTCAGAGCAAAGATCGCCCACAGGACATCTCCGCCAGCCTCCATAAATGCCTGAAGCTGGTTGATGAACTCTATCTTCACGACAGAGCTCCCTCTTCTTTAGAGGCCATCAATCCAACACTTTCTTCTTCAAGAATCTGAACCATTCTCTGAGACTTACTCGAGATAAAGTTATGAAGAAGAATCAAAGGAATGGCGCAAACCAGACCAAGAACTGTAGTCATTAGAGCTTGCGAGATCCCTCCAGCCATAAGCTTTGGATCACCAGTACCAAACAATGTGATGGTCTGAAACGTCAGAATCATACCCGTAACAGTACCGAGTAGACCCAGAAGAGGTGCCACACCAGACAAGATCTTGATAGTTGTAATACCACGCTTAATTTTTGGAGTGGCTTTGATAATGGCCTCATCGAGTTTGAGCTCAAGAGTCTCTAGACCGGAGTTTTTGTGCTTCTGGAAAGCTGACATGATCTGACCCAAAGGGTTACCCTCGTCAATTTTATCTGTCGCCAATTGCGCTTTCATGTCTTTCTCAAGCTTATTGAGAACAACAAATCTTTCTCCAACGATGAGCAAGCCGATCATAAGAAGTGAAAGAATAACGTAACCAACAACTCCACCTTGGTTCACTCGGTCCATCAAAGACGGCGTCTGAACAAGCATGCCTAAAATCGCCCCTCTCGATGGATCAACACCAAAAGTCGTAAAGCCCGCTCCAGCACCTTCGAAATCATCAATCAGGCCTGTCCATCGGCTTGATGGTTGCTGAGCAAGAGTCAGAATCTGGCCAGTCGCGCCCTGATACTCAAGGTAATCACCTTCAGCTACAAGGTTAAAGGCACCAACTCGAGTCACAGTCTTTTGAGCCGATTCACCGTTAGGCTGAACCACCTCGGTCTTGAAAGAGGCAACTTTTCCAGTGGCAGTCATCTCTCTTTGCAGCTCAAACCATAGCTTTTCTAGCTCTGGAATACCTGGCAAAGATTGAGCTTTAGACATGTCCTTTAAGAAAGGCTTTCGACCAGCAATCTCTGCTGACGTCACTGAAGCCTGAACTTGACCGAGCATTTCGCCTGCCACTTGCCTCACGACACCAAACATTTCGCCCAGAGTGCCTTTGGCAATGTTGAGCTCGCCCTCTACTTTGATGATCGCCTTTTCATTCTTTTCGAACGCCACTTTTAGACGCTCAGATTCTCTTTCGAGCTGTGCCAATTCGGCCTTTGCTTTCTTGAGCATTGCAGCCTGCTGGTTCTTCTTCGACAAGAACTCAGCCTCTCTGGCTTTATTAACCTCTTGAGTTTTAACAGCTCCGTCTTGAACTTTCTTTAACAGAGAATCAAGTGTCACTTCAGCCGAGCTGACATGAGCAAAAGAAGATAGAAGTATTATGTTAAGTACAATGATTAGAGTTCTCATAGTTTCACCTCAGACTTTTCAATAGGGAGTTCAATTAGATTAGGAGTGATCTGCTTCTGGGCCATTTTTATGCCCTGAAGAATGTCGCTGGCATCCCCACTATCGAGCTCAACCCACTTCGACCTAGACTTGCTCCATGCGAAAGTCTGCTCTCTATCGAGAGTTTGGTAGTAAAAACCCACTCTGCCGATTCTCAAGAAATCAACAGTCGTCTCTTTGCCTGACATCGCCATTTTGCCTCTGTATGACTCAATGGTTCTGCCGTATTCATTTTCAATTTGATAGGCCTCTAAAATTCGTCTGAACTTTTCAGATGTAGAGATATTGGCCTTGTTTAGCATCACCTTTAGATCAGCGACACGTTTCTGACGCTCTTCTGGCAAAAATGGAGCATCGAGCTCTACAAATTGCCCGAGAGTATCTGTCATTTTACCC
>JABSOQ010000101.1:7302-13403 GCA_013216195.1 Bdellovibrionales bacterium | reverse complement strand
GTAGACTCGGCCCAGGTCACCGTTCTCGTCAGCCCACTCGTCCCAGATGCGAACTTTGTTCTCTTTGAGGTAGCCGATGTTCGTATCGCCCTTTAAGAACCAAAGTAGCTCATGAATGATCGAGCGAGTGTGCAATTTCTTGGTCGTAACCAATGGAAAGCCCTCGCTAAGATCAAAGCGCATCTGGTGGCCAAAAACGCTTAGGGTTCCTGTTCTGGTGCGGTCTTCTTTGTCTGCACCTTCTTCTAAAATCTTTTGCATTAAATCGTGGTATTGTTTCATGCCGAACAACATATCAAGAGCCCAGGTCAGTGAGTAGCGACAATCTTTAGGCAGGCCTCAAACCCTCTTTTGAGCCGGTCAGAGGCATGACAGTGAGTGTCCATTGCGTCAGTTGTTGCACCACGGCGTCATTCTGCTGACATGTTTTGCTGATCTGCAGGGCAAACGGTAGGATCTGGCTTTTCTTTGGAGACGTGTGATGGAAGTAAGAGACCCGATTCATGGTTCGATCGAGTTTTCGAAGCCTGAAGTGAAGCTACTTGATTGTGTGCCTTATCAAAGGCTCCGCTCAATCAAGCAATTGGGTTTCTCAGAGTTTAGTTTCCCAGGGGCGACCCACAATCGTTTTTTGCATTCATTAGGGGTTGCTCATCTTGCCGGCCTGGCCTTCGAATCTATATTTGGTGAGTACAAGTTTCCATCAGACGAGAAGCGAAGAGATTTAAAGCAAGCGACTCGTCTCGCAGCTTTGCTGCATGACATAGGTCACGGCCCTCTGAGCCATACAACCGAAGAGGTTATGCCTCAACTAAGTGAGCTCGATGTTAAAATCTACGGCCAAAGAGGGCAGTCTGCGGAGTTCGATAGACAAGCCAACCATGAAGACTACACGATCAAGTTCATCACAGACTCAGAGTTGACAGGCGTTCTCGAGAAACAGTTTCCGATGCTGAGCCCTCTTCATGTGGCCTGCTTGGTCGACAAGACTCTTGATTGCCCCGACGATTTTTTTAAGGTCAACGGTGACAACTTCCGAGTGGTTCTCTCTCAGATTGTCAGCTCTGAAATGGATGTTGACCGGATGGACTACCTTGAGCGCGATGCTTACTTCTGCGGTACGAACTACGGTAAGGTCGAACTCAGTTGGTTGCTATCTAATCTGACTTATCACCATAAGGGTGATGATTTGCACCTGGCACTGAACCGTAGGGCCCTTTACACCTTCGATGATTTCTTGTTGGCGAGACACCATATGCATCTCATGGTTTATTTTCATCACAAGAGTATCATTTACGAAGAGATGCTTCATCGTTATATCTCGTCAGAAGATTGTGAGTTCGACGTGCCGGCTGCCATAGATAAGTATGTGCACTGTACTGACTATGCATTGTATCAGCACCTTTCGAGTGTTCAAAACCCTTGGGCTGATCGCATAACCAAGAGAACGCCTTTTCGCAATCTCTTCGAGCTACACTCAACCAAAGAGTCAGAACGTCCTTTAGAAATTCGAGGGGTTTTAGAAGATGAGGGTATCGAAGTGATACATTCGAACTCACAAGCGAGATTGTCGAAGTATCACTCGCAGTCTCCAGTAGAGAAGGCAGTCCAGATCTTTGTCGTGGATGAGTACGATCGACATTCTCAGCCTTATCCAATTGAGCAAAGCACTGAAATCTTTCAAAAATATGAAGAGATTCGGCAGATAGATCGCCTCTATGTCTCACCTGAAGACTATCCTGCGGCTGAAAAGATCATGATCGACAAAAAGCTATAGTGAGAATCGACAAGACGCCATCTTGACATGGTGAGCTTTAGACCACAGGCTGATTGTATGAGCCAAGAGAAGCGCACAATCTTGTTTTTTGATGGGGTCTGCAACCTTTGCAACGGCTTCATAGATTTTCTTGTGTCTCGAGATAAGAACAAAAAGCTGTTGTACGCGCCACTTCAAGGGCCAACAGCACAAGAGCTTGTACCTGATCACACGGTCGAGCTGAAATCAGTGGTTTTGTACAAAGAAGGCAAGGTCTACACTGAATCAACTGCAGCTTTACTCACAATTGCAGAACTAGGTGGGGCTTGGAAGCTACTGAAAGTCTTTTTTATTTTTCCAGCATTTCTAAGAGATATAGTTTACAAGCTTATCGCTAAGAATCGATATCGCATGTTTGGGCAAAAAGACACCTGTCGTTTGCCAACACCAGAAGAGCGAGCTCTGTTTCTAGACTAACCCTCACTGATCAGCCTGGCTTGCTATAAGCGAGTTGGCATGCGAGAAAAACTAGAGCCAATTCGTCGCCAAAGATCCGGCATTCAGATGTAGAGTCTGTCCGTTGAGTGCAGAGCTTATTGGGCTTGCAACAAATGAGACAAGTGAAGCCACCTCAGTAGGTTCAATAATGCGACACTTGCCGTTCTTCTCTTGGTAATCTGCGAAGGCCTCTTTGATACTTTTCGTGGCTCCGTACATCTTGAGCAAAAGTTCTTCAGTGATGCCCGTGGCAATACAGTTCATCGTTATATTTGATTGCTGCACTCGGCTTGAGAACTCCTTTTTGATCTCCATCATTTGTTCAAGTTTGTCGAAGCTGGAGAGTAAAATATCGTTAGTCAAAAATACAATACGGCCTTTGTTGCGGCCCTCAACGAAAGGCATGGCTGCCTCACAAAGAGTCTTTGTTCGTTCAAACCTTGCGTCGAGCTCCTCTGATTTCTCGGTGAGCTCGAGCAGGTGAGTGTCTACGACGATATCAATGCTGCCAAATGTCTCGGCCACTCTGCCGATTGCTTCTGTGCAAGACTTATCTGAGTCGAGCTCGGCAGCTATGCAGGCAGAGCGACCATAGTTGTGGTGAACCTCTCTGACATCATTGATGTTTTCGCAAAACCGTTGAACCTCATTGGTTCGCTCATTGGTAACGATGCCTACGTCACAGCCTCTCTCAGACATTACTGTCACGATCGTGCTCGTGATTTGGTTCAATGGGCCCGCAAGAACCACGGTTCGATCGTTCAGTTTTAAAAATGATTCTCTCATGAGGCCTCGCTTTTAGAATGTGTGATCTCTCAACTTATCTCTATGCGATTCCGGTGGTCAATCTGCGTAAGAATGTGTTAAGCCTACGGCCTAGGCGCCTTTGTAGACCTAAGGCGCGAACGCAATCGAAAGGGTTTGACCTATGCGTATTTTGGTAGTCGGTAAAGGTGGCAGAGAGCACGCCATAGTGAGAGCTTTGGCTCTGTCTCCGCAGTCAAATGAGATTCACGCTGTACCTGGTAACCCAGGGATGCAGAAAGAGGCTGTTTGCCATAACCTTTCGACAAGTGACAGAGAGGGCCTGAAAACCTTGGTAGCGCAAAAGCACATCGACTTAGTTGTGATCGGCCCAGAGGCGGAGCTTGTTGAGGGCTTAGCCGATTTCTTTCGTCAGCTTGGTGTTGCCGTTTTTGGCCCCTCAGAGGCTGCTTCAGAGCTCGAGGCGAGCAAAGTTTTCGCAAAAGATTTTATGAACAAAGCGGGCATACCAACAGCTGGTTCCGTGGTGGTGAAAACAGTTGAAGCAACAATGAGCGCAGCGCAGGCGCACTCCGCTCCTTACGTTTTGAAGGCTGACGGTTTGGCCGCGGGTAAAGGCGTATTTGTCTGCAAAGATCTTGATGAGCTCAAGCTTGCAGCCACTGACCTCTTTGAAAACAAAAAACTGGGCACAGCAGGTGAGTCGGCTTTACTTGAACAAAATCTTGATGGCTGGGAGCTTTCTTTGCTTTGTTTGACGAATGGTGAAAGCTATCAATTGCTGCCATTGGCTCAAGATCACAAAAGATTAGGCGAAGGCCAGACTGGGCCAAACACTGGTGGTATGGGCACTGTGGCACCATTAAATGTTGACCAAGCTTTGATGGAAGAAATTGAGAACCTGATTGTAAAGCCAACGGTCGCCGAGCTGGGTCGTCAGCAAATGGTTTACCGAGGTGTGATTTTCATAGGCATTATGGTCACCCGCGATGGCCCCAAGGTTCTTGAGTACAACGTGCGATTTGGTGACCCCGAGACCCAAGTGGTGATGCCACTGCTAGAAGGTGATTGGTGTGAAGTTTTGGCTTCGGTTGCAAATGGTGAGATGCCCATCACTGAGTGGAAGCCACTGCACACTGCCTGTGTAGTTATGGCCGCAGAGGGTTATCCGGATTCGCCAGTTAAGGGCGTTGCGATTTCTGGCGATATGAATGGCTCGACCCCATCAAGTTATTTTTTGCACGCAGGTACAGACAAGAACGCAGATAAAGAATGGGTGACGAATGGTGGCCGTGTTCTGAACTCAGTTGGTTTGGGCTCGAGTCGGCAGGAGGCTTTAGACAATGCTTATAAGCAGGCGCAATTTGTTGAATGGCCAGGTATGCAACTAAGAAAAGACATCGGTCAGTCAGTGCCTTAATGGGCTAAGAGCTTTTTGAACAAACCGTTTAAGAAGCCAAAAAAGTAGCTAGGTGCAGTTAATGCTGTGATCTGAAAAGCCGGGCGCCAAAGATGTTCGGCTTTTTCTGTCTTTGCCACTCGATTGGCAAAAGACCATGACAGCAGCACCAGTAAGGCTGCTGCGATCAAGAAGACAGGTGGCATCAGCAGGCCTAGCGCAAGCGTTACCAGGCTGGCCATAAGAAAGAAAAGGGTAAAACCACTACGTCGGCCAAACACAAGACCTTGAGCAGTTCCGAAGCGAAACATTCTTTTAGCCCATTCAGCCTTGCTCGCGGCACAGTCATTCACAATAGCTGGCTCGGCAAACCTGTAGAGGTTGTGCCCGTTTTCAGTGAGTCGTAGGCCCAGATCTAAATCTTCACCCACCTTCGAAAAATCAGAGCGAAAGTTGCCAACAGACATGAGTGCAGACTTCAAGAAAATCGCGTTAGTTGTTGGCAAGTGATCTACAAAGCGGCCGATGTCTTTGCCATCGAATGACTGGGCCGAAAACCCATGCAGGGCCGTGTTTTTTAGCAATGAGTTGGCGGCAACCTGAAATTCATTATTTTCTGGTAGGTGGTGACCAGCTCCACAGCCTGCAAAATGGTCGTCGACCTCTTGGCAGCCTTTCGCTTTCTTAAGCAACTGCTCAAGCCAGTAGTTTGGCGGCACGCAGTCGGCATCTAAGAACACCACCCATTCTGAGGAGGCTCTTTCTACCAGTTGCTTTCTTGCGGCTCCGATATTGTTTTCGTATCTTTGCCAAAAGGTCAGTGAAAGAGATGATAGCTTTTTGATTTCGCTGAGTTTCTCATAACTGCCATCAGTAGACCCATTGTCAGCTACCAATACCTCTGCGATTTGGCTCGCGAACTCTTGGCTGGCTAGAGCACCAAATAGGCTATCTAGGTTAGGTCTCTCATTGTAGCAGACAATCAGAATGCTAACTTTGGGCAAGTCTCTCTCACCTACCGACAGAGAGCTATGCTTTCGCGTAAGGCTTTGTGCATCACGATCTGAATGAAGCTTTGAGGTCTTCATTGTCTAATTGAGGTGACTCGAGCTTTTAGAAAACTTTGGAGACAGGCTGTATCTTAGGAGAGTGCTCAAGAATAGAGGGCCATCAGACAAGACGCTCAGTTTTGATTCGCCGACTCTGTCTGCATATGTGATAGGGATCTCTCTATAAGTCTCACCTCGGCGGAGGTGAGAGATCGTCATGGCCAAAGAGAAGTTGAGCTTTTCTGGCAAGTTCTCAATAAAATCTTCTCGGTATTTCGCATGAAACAAGCGAAAGCCACTGCAACAGTCTGTTACGTTCTTTTGAATCAAAATTCGAGTGAGTGTCTGGTAAAGGTAGTTACCGACCCAACGAGTTTTTGGCATTTTGGTGGTAACACCCATTCGATTGCCTGTAACCATGCCCACATTCTCTTTAGTAGCTGCCTCGATCATGGGAATCAAATCTATGGGCTGACAGGTATCATCAAGATCAAAGAAAGCAATCAATGAGCCGCTGGCTTGAGAGAAGCCAGTCTTAAGCGCACGACCGTACCCTTTGCAGGTCGGGTGGTCGATGACCTTAATCTGTGGCTGAAAGTCTTGTAGCGCCTCTTTGGAGCCATCTGTTGAGCCG
>JABSOQ010000101.1:0-7292 GCA_013216195.1 Bdellovibrionales bacterium | reverse complement strand
CCTCCAGGTCATCAATCAAGCCGGTGGCCAAAATGTCGGGCTTAGATTTAAGAAGCTTTCCGATAACCTTTGGGATCGCTTCGGCTTCGTTATAACAAGGCAAAACAACAGTTAAGCTAGAATTCACGGTATTCTCCTGAGGTGCTCAACCTACTTTTCCTCAGATGCGAAGGCAATGGGCAACCTGTATAGAGAACATTAAACGCGACGCGCCAAGGGCGGGCGTCGCGGTTTTTGGTCTTAAGCGTTGGCTTCCGGCGGCTTAAGGCCCTTCTTTTTGATCTTTTCAACGAGTGTGGTTCGGTTCAGCTTCAGCAAAATAGCTGCTTGGTTCCGATTCCAACCAGTTTTCTCTAGTGCTCTCAGGATCAGTTCATTCTCATAGGCGTCAACTGCTGAGTTAAAATCGAGGCCGTCATCTGTAATCTGCGCCATGCGCACTCCAGCTTGCCCGTTCGAGGCTTGACCTCTGTATTTCGGAGGTAAATCTTCAGCCGAGATTGAGCCAGAGCCTTTTAATATCGAAAGCCTCTCGATTAGGTTTTCGAGTTCGCGAATGTTACCAGGCCAAGGGTAGTTGCAAAGCGCTTCGAGAGCTGGTTCGCTGATTCCATCGAGTCCGCGAGAAGAGTCTTTGCTGTACTTGTCTATGAAGTGATTGAGTAGCAAAGGTATATCTGTGCGACGGTTGCGAAGTGCAGGCACCGTTATCGGAATCACATTTAGTCTGTAGTAAAGATCTTCTCTGAAGCGACCTTCTTCAACGGCTTTCTCTAGGTCAATGTTGGTAGCAGCAATGATTCGAATATTGGTGCTCACGCTCTTTGTAGAGCCCACCGGTTCGAACTTTCTTTCTTGCAACACTCTCAAGAGCTTAACTTGTAAACTCACGTCCATGTCGCCAATTTCGTCTAGGAAAATTGTTCCACCCTCAGCGGCTTCGAACCGGCCAGGCCGATTGGCAACGGCACCTGTAAATGCACCTTTGACGTGACCAAAGAGCTCACTCTCTAACAGGTCTTTGGGTATCGCACCACAGTTGATGGGAACAAAGGCTTTCATAGATCTATCAGAGTTGTAGTGAATCGCTTTTGCAATAAGCTCTTTGCCTGTACCGCTCTCTCCTGTGACTAACACGTTCGAGTCGGAGTCTGCAACTCGGCCGACAAGATCTAAAACTCTGTTAATCTCTTCAGATTTACCAATGATACTGTCGAATCGGTACTTGTTGTGAAGTGCCGATTTCAATTGGCGATTCTGAGTTTCGAGTTGTCTTTGTACAAGTGCCTTCTCAACCAGACTCAATATTTCTTCTAAGTTAAACGGCTTAGTTACAAAGTGAAAGGCTCCTCGCTGAGTAGCCTGCACTGCTGTTTCGATACTGCCGAAGCCAGTGAAGATAATGACTTGGCAACCTTTGTGGGTCTCTTTGAGTTTTTCCATGAGTTGAAGGCCGTCGCCATCAGGTAGTCTTAAGTCGACCAATGCAATCGAGATCAAGTTATCGCTTTGTGAGATTGTTTCAGCTTCTCTTACTGAAGAAGCAGTAAGAACTTGAAAGCCTTTTCTGTCGAAGGCTCTAAATAGAGCTGATCTCAAGCTAGCTTCGTCATCAACAATGAGGATGCGTGGTCCCTGCATTTGTCTCCTTCCATGGTTACCTTTGCGACTCCCTCGTGGAGTTGCGAATTCTTTTTTTCAATGTGGCCGATGTCGGAATCGAGAGGATACGTTCTACACTTTTAATGGTAGGAGATGCCGTCAAAATTAGTCAAATTTTTGTGTCAAAAACTTGGCTCGACCCCTGTATTTCTGGACTTTTCAAGGAGATTATTGCCGTCGTTCCAGACGTGGGTATGGACTTAAAAAAAAGGTTAGCGTTGTGCTCATTTAATATTCGAAAGGCGACTGTTAGACCTAAGCCTGTAGAATTAGGCCCTTCTTTTCTCGAGAACAAAGGGTTAAAAATTTTTGGCATATCTTGCTCGTCAATTCCGTCGCCATTATCTTGAATTTGAACCTGCAATTGGTCGCCTTTACTGGCCAGAGAAATTTCAATGAGACCAGTATAGTTTTCTTTGCCTTTTGCCCTTCGATCAATTGCATCTATTGAGTTTTGTAGGATGTTTCTGAGCACTTGGATCCACTGATTTTGGTGGCCAGTGATTTCGATTTCAAACTCGTCAGGCTTCCAGTTGACCTTTATACCCTTAGACTTAGTTTGAATCTCACAGATCTTAATGGCTTTATCTAGGGCGTATTGCAGAGTGATCGAGTGACTGTCTTCAGCGTCATCTTTTCTTGCAAAACCAAGTAGGCTTTCGATGATCTGTTTGCATCGGTGAGCAGCCCGTTCCATTTCTTCAATGTCGTCAAAATGTTGATGGTCTTTGGGTAGATTCATTTTTATCAGTTGAAGAAAATTGAGAATTCCCCCAATAGGGTTATTGAGCTCGTGGGCAATGCTAGAGCCGATGATTCCAAGTTCGGCGAGTTTACTGGATTCAAGAGCCTGCTTTTCTAAAAGTGCCGCTTGAGTGATGTCTCGAAAAATCACAATGTTCACTGGGCTTGTCGAAGACTGCGATAGGCGTTGAACGATGACATCAAAGACGTAGTGCTGATCTTCAATTTCAGTCTCAACACGCTCTCTGAAAGTTGCCGCTTTCTCTAGTTTCTGCTTAAGATCTGCCATCTGTAGCGCACTAAATGGATCAAAACCACTCAGCTTGTCAGCCGACACATTCAAAATGTTGGCGAGAGCATGATTACCCTTCAAGATACTATAGCTCTGATCGGTTAAGCACAAAGGGTCCGAGATGGTGTTGAATGTGGTTTCCCATTGATTCGTTAAACTCTCGAGCTCTCCAAGTACCAGAATTCTTGTGGCAGCTAGTGAGATGGCGTCAGAGGTTTGATCTAGCAGGTCTTCTTCTAAGCTAGAGAAGGGCTGCCTGATATCTCGAAAAAAGTCGACCTTGCCAAACTCACGTTCTTCAGCAACTAGTGTGTAAGAGATGACCCTTTGGTCGTCCGTTTTGGTAAGAATGTCGGTATCGTCTGTGTCAGTTGAGATTTTTATATCTTGAATCTGCAGTTCACCTTTTAAGATGTGCAGCAGGTTCGTCTCAATGTCTGCAAAAGACTGACTCTTGTGAATAGCGACAAAGCAGCCGTGCAGTAGGCTCACATTTTTATCTGTCCGAGAAAGCTTTGCTCTTGCTGAGTTCAAAAACTTTTGCCTCTTTTCAACTCGCGCTTCAAGCTTCGTCTTAAGATCTGCAAGGCGTTCGTTTTGCTCGTCGAACAATTTGAAGAAAGATTCATCCTGCTGTTGTCTATTAAAGGCAGAGATTGCTTTAGGAATGCAGGTCTCAAGATCGTCTTGTTTCGACGAAGAGACAGATTGGATCAAGCCTTCATTGAAAAGCAATATTGATTCTTTTGAAGTTAGGGCATTGCCAAGCAAAATGGTTTGCGCGTTTGATGGTGAGCCTTTTACTTCTGTTAAAAAGCTCTTCAAAGAATCAAAACTACCAAACAGATCTCTTTCGACGACAAGTGCTTTGAAAGGGTGCTCGCTAAGGGCAGATAAGCAACTTTGGTTGTCGGCCACAAACTCGCTACCAAGATCAGTCAAAGCTTGCGAAGCATTACTGTAGCAAAGAATCGAAGATTGGTAAGATGGGGCTAGCATGTTCCCATCATATCAAAAATTTTCTCAAAGCCGCTACGAAACCTAGGCCAAACAGTCTCAAGGTCGATCTTTTCTTGCTCTTCAATACATATCACAGGGATGTTGCGATCTTTCCAGCCATATTGACTCAGGGAGCCCGAGGTGGGGTAGCCTATGTCGTGTTTGATTTCATAGCCAGACGAGTCAGCTAGAGCTTGAGCCTCAGGTAAGTTTTCAGGGCCCGAAACCACCACCATAGGCTGCCAGGCATGAAAATGGATAAAAAGTCTGGGTGAAACCTTCTCTGCAAGGTCGGTTAGAGCTCGTATTTCAGGCTCACTGGCAGGGCCGGGCCCCGGAAAGTAGCGCTGTTTGCTCGCCTCAGGGCTCCAGTTCTCAGCCGGGTAATTGCGGTTCAGATCAACACCGTTTCCATTGGTGCGAGTGCCGGCTTCGTAGCCATCGGGGTTGAGGCAAGGAATGAGGGCCCAGGGCTGGCTGGTTTCAGGTGCTTGCTCACACCAGCTGAGCAGCTCCTCAGCTAATCGAACTCCCTCCGGCTCGTCTCCATGGGTTCCGCCAATGAACAGCACTGGGCGGCATGGGCTTTCGGGGTCAAATTGGCTGTTGTGATAGAGATCAATACTGTTGCTTTTAGGCGACATTGCCCAGTCTGAAACCTTTAGGATCTTCATCGTTTTGAGTCCCTTCTTGACCTTTACTCTATGTTACGTCAATCAATGTGTATGGCAAGCTCACTCAATTTTTCTGTGATAATTTTGGCTGCGGGTAAGGGCACTCGAATGAAGTCGCCTTTGCCTAAAGTTATCCATCCCGTAGCTGGTCAGCCTATGATTTATAGAATTGTGGATGCCGCATCAAAAGCGGGAGCTCTAGAAACACGATTAGTAGTTGGTGCAGGTTCTAAACTTGTGCAAAGGGTTGTTGAGCCCCTTGGGGCGTCTTGTTTTTTTCAAGAGAAGCAATTGGGTACTGCTGATGCGGTGGCCTCGGCTGAGCCTGGTAACCTTGAAGGCCCCGTGATCATTATTGGTGGTGATCACCCTCTGATGACTTCTCGAGACTTCGAATGGTTGGTTAAAGAGTACAACAAGCGCGAGTGTCAGCTGGCTGTCGTTTCTTGCGAAGTTGATGAGCCGGGTTCATATGGTCGAATCGTAAGAAATCACGGTAAGCTCTACAGCATTGTGGAGGCCAAAGATGCAAGCGCCGACACATTAAAAATCAAAGAGGTCAACACAGGCATTTACGTTATGGATGCTGAAGTGCTCAACAAGTACCTGCCAAAGATCAGTAATGAAAATCAGCAAAATGAATACTATTTCACAGACATCATCTCTCTCAGCTTAGAGGGGGGAGAGTCTGTTGACGCCATCATAGGAGAAGCGCATATGGCTCAAGGTGTGAACGATCAGGAGCAGCTGGCTGCGGCCTCGAAATCAGTTTTTTCGCGTAAAGCCTCTGAATTGATGAAAGAGGGTGTGATCTTCGTGGATCCCGAAAGAACTTACATCGAAGATGATGTAAAAGTGGCTGCTGGCACAGTGATTTACCCTGGAGTTTATATCAAAGGACCAAGCCAGATCGGTTCGCACTGTGTACTCGAGCCGAATGTGTTTATTGAGAAGGCTCAAGTGGGTGACTCGGTTCAGCTAAAGGCAGGCACCTACCTGAATGACTGCACAATTGAAAAGGGCGCCACTCTGGGGCCCTATGCCCACATTCGACCGCAAACTGAAATTGGCGAAGACTGCAAAATTGGTAACTTTGTTGAACTGAAAAAGACCAAAATGGGTAAAGGCTCAAAGGCCAGCCACCTGGCTTACCTTGGTGATGCCGAAGTTGGTGAAAATGTGAACTTTGGCTGTGGTGCGATCACTGTTAATTATGCTGTCGACAAGAAAAAGTATAAAACCGTTATTGAAGACGAGGCCTTCGTTGGTAGTGACTGTCAGTTAGTAGCTCCAGTTACTGTGGGCAAGGGTGCTATGATTGGTGCAGGCTCAACGATCACAAAAGATGTACCTGAAAACGCACTGGCGGTATCGAGAAGTAAGCAAATCGTAAAAGAAAACTACCAACCCAAGGCACCTAGCAATTCAAAGCCAAAACACTAGGGCGCAGGCCGCTACGAACGTTTCGCTTTTTGTCGTCTGCAGTTGCGTTGAGAATTGAAGGATAAATCAATATGTGTGGAATAGTAGGATACTATGGCGAGCAGCAACCAAAAGATGTGATCATCTCTGGGCTGAAGGCTCTCGAATACCGGGGTTATGACAGCGCGGGGGTGACTATTCTTGAGGCGGATGGTTTTAAGAGAGTTCGAGCTGAAGGCAAGCTGAGTAACTTGCAGTCAAAGCTTGAGGCAGAAACCTTCTCAGGTCGCCTTGGTATTGGTCACACTCGATGGGCGACTCATGGCCCGCCGGTAGAAAAGAACGCCCACCCACATTTGGTAGCTGGCACGAGCATCGTTCACAATGGCATCGTAGAGAACTATGCAGATTTGAAAGAAGAGTTGGCAGCTCTCGGAGCTTCTTTTGAGTCTGATACCGACTCAGAGTTAATTGCTCATTTGGTTTCACGAGAGATTGCCGAAGGCAAAATTTTATTTGATGCGGTCTTGGCAGTTTTGCCAAAGCTTCGCGGTGCTTACTCTGTTTTAGTCATCAATGATCAGCATCCAGACGAAATCGTGGCCTTTAAGAATGGCCCACCTTTGTTGTTTGGTGCCGATGCAAAGCAAGTGGTTGTGGCCTCAGATTTACAAGCTATTTTGCCTTACGTTCAAGATGTCGTTTTTTTAGAGGACGATGAGATCGCGCACTGCAAAGGCAGTGAAGTCAGCGTTTTTTCTGCGGACGGCAAACCTCTTAAGAAAAAGTCTCAGCATATTCAGTGGGATAAAGAGTTGACCGAAAAACAGGGTTTCTCTCACTTCATGCTAAAAGAAATTTATGAGCAGCCCCGAGCCGTGGCAAATGCGATTGATCAGCACATCAATCTTGAAACCAAGTCTATCGAGCTGAACAGGTTGGGTTTCGGTCAGGGTGTTTTAGATGATATCGAGAGACTGAATTTTGCAGATGATCTCGAAAACACCAATGACGTTCTGAAAGGCATTGAGCGAATCTTTGTAGTCGCTTGTGGCACAAGTTTTTACGCCGGGCTCGTTGGTGAGTACCTGATTGAAAGATATTCGAAGATACCGGTTGAGTGTGAGCTCGGCTCAGAGTTTCGATATCGTTATCCAGTGATACCAGAGAACTCTTTGGTCATTACGATCTCTCAAAGTGGCGAAACGGCCGACACTTTGGCAGCACTAAGATTGGCGCGAGACCACGGTGCTCAGATATTGAGTATTTGCAACGTTAAGAATTCTTCTATCGACAGAGAAGCTGATGGCCATATGTACATGAATGCCGGTGTTGAGATCGGTGTGGCCTCCACAAAAGCTCTATCTTCGACATTGGGCCTATTGACCTTGTTGGCGGGAGCCTTGGCAAAGTCGCGCGGTCTGTTGCCGCCAGAGCAGGAGCAGAGCTTTGTTGAAACCCTGCTTGCGGCACCAAGCCACATGGAGTCAGTGTTGGCC
>JABSOQ010000100.1 GCA_013216195.1 Bdellovibrionales bacterium | reverse complement strand
AAGCTTCTTAGACTTCACATCTCGATTTGGTCGTGGAGTAGAGGGCGAACAAATCAGCCAAGATTCATTTGGCCCCACTTACAAAACTAAACTTCGGTGGCTCTATGAGTATATCTTTCGCAAAGACTACCACAACAACTGGGAGACTGAACTCGAAGAACTCTACGGGTTTTGGACAATGAATGAAGCATTGACCTTAGTTGGAGAGGCCGGATTTGAAATGCTACACTCGGAGAGAGTGCGAAACCCTTGGATTATTGAGAATCGCTTGCGCGGTAAGATTAGAGTTTTTGACGGCCAAGGCAATGCTGTCGACTTTCCCGATTATCAAATGATTGTTGTCGCGCAAAAGCCATTGTAGTTGGCTTTTCATCTTAGTGCCCCCAGGACAAAGACGCGGCTGTCTGACTCCAGTAAAATTTATCCTCCCGGCGCTGCAATAATTCAGGCTTACCCCCTGTCAGCAGCCTGTTGCTTTACGACTTGAGCCGTGAACATTACGGTTTGACACGTAGTGTCTCAGGTGCTGCCTGAGGGCTTTTAGAAGGTGCGTTTGCTCATAGGTTTCGAGCCCTCAAAAAGGATTAGGTCATGCTAAGGAATGTTCTCAAGTCACTGTTAATCATCACCGCCGTAACGACCTGTTTGAGCTTCAGTTCAGATAGCTTGGCGAAAGGTGTTTGTGGAACAGTTCTCGAAGAAGCACAGGGTGTAAACTTCTTTTTGTTAGGTGACCTAAGCCTCGGACAAGTTGCTACCGAGTACCCTGAGCTCATGGAAGATATCATCAGCAGCCGAAACTTATCGATTGATGAGCTAAAAAACTACACTTTTTTGAAAGCCAAGCTACAGCGTAACGGAGCCCCTTTTATTGTTGTCCTCAGTGAGGATGAAAAATTAGTAGAGCTGATCCATGTTCGCAGTGGCAAGAGTGCTTACAGGAACCCATCGGTAGCAAAGGCGATAGGCATAAGTGCAAACGAAGTTTTTGAGACCGAGGGTGGAGACATTTGGAATCTCTCTTATGCTTTCCTGTTCGGTTCTTTTGTATCTAGGGGAGGACGAGTTGATACTCTGGAGAGATCTCAACGACTCAGCGACGTCAACCAGGGAAGTATGAGCGTCGGTGAAGCCGCCACTAGATACCCTGTGGTTGTTGAAAGGCTAATACGGTCTCATGATCTCAACCTGCTCCAACTCTCTGAATACAGTTTTGTTGATGCCACCCTGACAAGAAACGGGCGAAAGTTCGTGGTGGTTTTAACCCCTGATGGTGACAAGGTTCATGATCTTATTGATGTAACAACTGGACAAAGCTACCTGTTAGCTCACCCAATCGGAGGCTTTAGCTGGCGCTCCACCGATTACCTAGAGGGCGACAATGGTCAGACTTATGCTCTTTCCAGCCCGTTTCTATTTGGGACCTGGGTGTATCCCATAGAGCAGTAGAAATAAGCGATAAGAACTTAGTCATCTCTTTAACTCTCGGCCTGAGGACAAAACCCTGCCGACTTCCTCTAAGATCAGCAAACCCTCAGTTGCCGATTTGCTACTTTAGCCACTCCTGAACAACCGGCTCCAGATCACCAGCACCGTCGAGCTTTCTCAATTCAACAACAACTTTTTCTTTGATCGCCATCTTGTCGTCTAGAAAGTTTGAAAAACCACTTTGAATCGCATCTAACACCAGCGGATTCAGAGGGTCGACCTCTGGGTACAGAGTTGAGAGCCGAACTAAGATCTCTAAAATTTGCTGAGCGACAAGTTCAATGTTTTCATCGCGGCTGAGGTTTTCTCTCGCATGGTTGAGGTTCTGTAAGGCAATCTGAATATAGTCTCTCAAAATGTTTCGAGACATCTGAGCGTTGATCGAGAGCATGCTATTGGTTCTAAAATATTGATCCTCTAATTCCTGTAAACTCCCCGCCTGAAGATCGACGTCTTGAGGATGAGTATGCATGTAGCCCCTTGCTCGAATTGCAGAAGTCAAAGGCTCCCAAATCGGTGCACCGACGACATAAACGCCGAGGGCCGTTATCTGACTCAAAAATATGGTCAAGAACCCAGAGAGCATGCTGTGCTCTGGCCCAACAGCTGAAGACACAGCAAGGGTCAAAGACGAGGTCCCTACCATGATTCCAACCAGGGCCATGTAAGACTTTGCTCTTCGGTATCTAGGTGAACTACGAATCGTGTCCGACAAACCCTTCAAAATGCTAAGGCGATCACATGTCTGTCGGCCACAAAGTTCTTTGAGACGTTTTGCAAGCTTCAGTCTAAATCGGTCATCCTGATCACTTGTACTGGCTATTTCTTCGTGACAAGACCGATTCTTGGTCTCAGCGAGAGCAATGTTTGATCCACTCGAAAACACGACCACTAAAGACAGAAACAACCTTAATGGCAAAGAGCGACTTGAATACAAATTCAACATAGTGATTCCTATTACGCGTAGGTTTTAACATGGGGATCGGACTTGTCAGATATTATTCTGCTTACCGTTGCGCGACAGCTCTGGAATTCCACCAGATTCACCCAAACCAACATTCTAGTTGGCATTCGGGGTTTTCGTCAATGTCACTATCGCTCTGTCTACTCAAAGTGACCTTGAATTGCTCTGAAGGCGCTAAAGCCGTTTGCAAGTAATCGTTAAGATTTCCAAAAGTTGACTTTTTGTTGTTCACTCGTGAATTTTTTGCTGATTCAAATAATACCCGATGAGTTTGACCCGTCTGTTCACTTTGTGCATATTCATGTGATCTCGCTTGGTGAAGTTCGGTGAGAACCCGACACTGTCCCGCAACGGTAATCTGCTCTTTTTTGTGAGTTGTAGTCCGATCCCAAGCCTGATGAGTACATTTATTTTTGCTGGTAACCTTCGTGGACAAAGGTGATTCTGCCCCTCTCAAAGCTCGCTAAGAGTTGGCTTTTTCACGATACATATTTGAGATTGGAAGAGCCTTGAAATCATTTTGCATCTTTATATTTACTGTCGCTATTACTGGACTCTATATTGAAGATGTCTTTTGTGAAGAGATCGTTATTGAAGCTGCCCGTTTAGACAGCGAGAGAGTCGATCCCTCAAGATCTGTGAGCGTCATCACTAGTGATGATATTGATCAGATGCATGTAAATTCCGTCGCAGATGTTCTTCGTGAAGTTCCAGGCATTCAACTCACAAGCCAAGGTCCGCAAGGGCAAACAACTTCGGTTTTCATCCGAGGAGCGAGGTCCGAAGGCACTTTGGTCATTGTCGATGGAGTCGAGGTCAACGATGCGAGTTCACCAGCATGTGGCTTTGACTTCTCAGCCCTTTCATCGAGCAATATCGAACGAATTGAAGTTTACCGGGGTCCGCAAAGTGTGCGCTTCGGTGCTGGAGCCATTGGTGGAGTGATCAACATCGTCACCAAACAAGGGGAACCTGGCCTCAGCGCCGGGTACGATTTAGAAGGCGGCTCTTTCGGCACCCGGCGAGGACTCATTCAGAGCTCTGGCGGCTCAGAAATGCTTCGTTACTCTACTGCCATTGAGGGTTTTGGCAGTGATGGGTTCTCAGCTGCATCCGGAGGCTCAGAGCCCGATAGGACCAAGATCACCTCTGCCTCTGGTAAAGTGAGCTGGATTGGATCCTCAACCACCGGTGTCTTTGCGAGTTTTAGACACACTCAAGCCGACGTCGACATCGACAGGGGTGGAGGTGCTGCCTCAGACGACCCCAACAACGAGTCTATGTCTGAACAGTTTAGCGCGAGCTTACAAGCCCGGTCTCGATTCATTAATGACGCTTTGAAACTCAATGCCGGGGTCTATACGGCAGAAACGGTTCGCGAGCTGAGCAACAGGCCAGATGATAATGACACTACAGATTCTCAGAACCAATTTTACGGCAGAAACTTCAAGGCCAGGGTGGGTGGAGACTTTCTGATAGGAGAGCCTCATACCCTTCGCTTCTCGCTAGACAACAGGACTGAGCTGGCTCATTCGAATTCAGAGTTCACGGGCGGATCATCCAGCGTTCCTGAAGAGAGCCAGTCTGTCACTGGCGGTGGTCTGACTTACCTCTTCGAAGATAGAGAGTACTTCGCAGACCTCGGAGCACGAATTGATCAAAGCACGACAATCGGTGAAGTGGAAAGCTACCGGGCATCTGTTGGAAGAAACATTCTTGCCTCTGGAACTAAAGTGACTTTGGCTTATGGTACTGGATACAAACTGCCAAGCCTTTTTCAACTTTTCTCTAGCTTTGGTGACGAAAACCTAGACAGTGAGATGGCGACATCGTTTGACTTTATGATTGAACAAAGAGTTTCTCAACGCTCTGCCTTTATCTTTACCGTTTTTGAAACTCGCTACTCGAACATGATTGACTTCAATTTGGCAACCAATAGGTACTTCAACGTTGCTGCGGCAGTGAGCCGAGGAGTTGATCTCGCTTTCAAAGGAAGATTCAATGAGCTTTACTCTTTTGATGGCAACTATTCTTATCTTGAAACTGAAGATCGCAGTACTGGTCTCGGTCTCGTTCGAAGACCCTACAACTCATTTAATGGAAGTTTGACTCGCCATTTTGACAACTACAGTGTCTCCGTCTTGAACCGTTTTCGAGATGATAGGCCAGACATTGATCCTGTAAGTTTTGAGAGGGTCAATAACCCATCATACCTGGTATGGGGGCTCAATACCTCTGTCACGTTAAGCCCTACCCTGAGAGTGAATGCACGCATCGACAATTTGTTTAACGAAAACTACGAAGAGGTCGCAGGCTATGCAACTCCTGACCGCTCTTTCTTTGTTGGATTGTCAGGCGAAATATGAAATGGAAGTTAAAGCCATTTCAAATAGGGCTACTCGCCTCAACCCTTATTCACTCAGTCGTTGCCTTCAAAGTGTTTCATGAGCGAGGGCTCAGACAGACTTCGCAAGATGCTCAGGTCGAAATCTCGATTCAAAATCAAAGACCTGCTGGAGTTCAAACGAAAGAATTTGAGCCACAAATATCGGGACAGCCGAGTTCAAAAAGAAACGCTGAAACCAGTTTGAAGCCTAAGAGTCAATCTACTGAAAGAAAATTGATTAAAAACCTGAGTCGCAATCCAAACCCTTCTACCAAAACTAAGGAGACCGTCGGAGGAGGTGGCACTCACAAGTCCCACTCTTTGGGAGAAAAGTTTGGTGTTGAGGCCTACTATCCTAGAATTTCTCGCGAACTTGGAGAACAAGGCACAGTGGTTTTCGAAATTTTCAAAGACGGTTCTGGAGAAACCAAGTTCCAATTGAAACCGCCAAACTGCAAATTCAAAAGGCTTATTGAGTCCGCAAAAAAATCAGTAAAGGACGCCGTCCAAAAGGGTCTGTTTGATGATGAGCTAACAACCAATGACTCGTTCCAGCTACAGGTGGTCTTTCGGCTCAGGTAGCACGCAGAATGGACTCAGTGATAAAGAGCTGTGAACAGTCCTATCAAAATAAACACAACACCTTGAACGTGATTCCATTTAAACGGGATGAAATCGAAGCTGATCTTATCTCGAACCTTTAAGGCACCCATATTGAAAAGAATAATAAAGGCCACCAAAGATATGCTCATACCCACAGCAAACAGAAAAACGTTTTGGAGACCAACAAAAGAGTTACCACTAGAAAATCCACTCAAATAAGCTACGACAACTGTCGGACAAGGGACAATACCTGTTGCCACTCCGAGAAGCCCTGATGCCAAAAAGCTCTTGGCGGTTGATTTAGGAGCACTACTTTGAGAACCATGATCATGTTTGTGGCTATGGCTATGACTATGGCCATGGGAGTGATCGTGATCATGGTCGTGTTTATGATAATGAGACTCCAAAACACTGCAAGCCGCGCAAGAGTGATGAGAGTCTTCGCTTTCCCGCCTGAACAGTATCCATACGCCTAAACCCATTATCAAAGCCCCACTAACGAGAGCCAACGTGCTGCCTATGGCATGCACCGATCCTTCGTGGGTACCGGCATGCAAAAAATAGTGTGAACCTAAAGCAATCACCATGACTGCCAAAGAGTGGGTGATTGCAGAGGTTAAGGCGATAAAGACCCCTTCACCTAAGGTTCGCTTGCCTGAAGCCAAATACGTCATTAAAGCTGTTTTGCCGTGTCCTGGCTCTAGGGCATGCAAAAGTCCAAACAAAAGAGCCAAACCTGAGGTCAAAGTCACTGTTTCTGTCATCGATATCCCTTTGCTGATAATCGCCAATTCCAAAATTGTTTATTTGCAAAGCGAGGACCAGATGTCAAAAACCTCGCAGAGTTTCAGACAACGCTGCAAAAAACGTCTGATTACCAATAGATACAACACATTTCAGCACTCTAAAACGAAATTCTAGACAGCCCGTGAGAACGAATTCAAGGGCTTCAGGCTCAAATTTGCTGTCACTATTGCAAATTGTTTGCAATAGTGACAGCTCAAAGTGCCCCTCTTTCGATTTGAAGTGGTACTCTGTTTGCTCTAACTTAATGTCGAATAATGAACAGTTAAGAGGTTCACATGACAAATTGGATACAGTCAGCAGACAACACAATTGATATAGACAGGGTTTCGTTCTTCGAGACTGCCCTTACCGATCTATTGAACAGTGAAGGGATCACATTGACCTGTGGTCAATGGGACAAGGGGGGAATCATGGAGCTGATTCCAAATGGAAAAGCTCGACTCCTTTCTTCGAAATACACTGGAAAATTTGCCGGCGTTCGAGAACTAAGAATTGATGGAGTTGACCATCATGCGCATGTTGACCTCGGCAGAATTCACTCCGTTGAGTTTCGTATTACACCCTCCGTATGCCTCGGTTTTCGACCATCTTTTGAAGCCTGCTTTATGTCCCAACAAAGTTGCGGAAGCCGTACAGGAGTGTCTGCTTTTTCAATCATGCTTTCGAACCCGTATAAGGGTTCCACCCTCTGCATTGATTCTGTCAAAAAATGGTACCAACAATATAAAGTCCTGGTATCAAAACAGCCAGACGCCATTCGCTTAGTGATTGATCCGCAATTTTTCATATTTGATGAGTCCAAAAAACTTTTGGATCTCATGAATGACATCACAGACAGTAAATTTGAAAATCTGAGATCTGCAGTGAAAACCATCACGAAAAATGAGACTTCCTCCACACATAAAACTGAGCTACCTGTCTGCAAAAACATCATCGAGGATGCGATTTCTTTAAATGGTGCATCGTTGGTTATTTTTCGTGACCGGACTCTCGTTGAATTCAAGACAGAAGAATTAGAAGGTCTCTACGAATATAGAGAAGGACCATATGTTTCTTGGCAAATCGGACATCAAGAGTCTCATCACTGCCACCTTGACTTAAGCGCAGTCACCTCTGTTGAATTCTCTGCTGAGCCAGTCTCATGCCAAGGTGGCCGTCTCAACTATACTGTGTGGTTTTTGGTTCCCGGCGGTTGTGGCAATACTTTTCGCTCGGATGGGTACTTTTCGTTCACACTCAATCGACCTTATAAAAACAACTTGCCCCGTCTAGAGATTATCAACCCTGTCTTTGAACTCTACAAGAAATATCAATCGAACTCTTGGGTGACTGCTGATCAGGGCTTTTTGTCTGCGATGGCATCATTTGCCAGTTCGACGAACTCGCTCTACCAAGGTGCCAATGGCTAGTTTAGCAAAATCCATAATTGTACTTATTCTGTCCCTGAACTCTTTAGGCGGTATGGCTCACCCACTTAAGATGTCTTTGACAGTTATAAAATATGACTCTGAAGACAAGTCTTTAGAGCTCGGCACCAAAGTGTTTGCAGATGATTTTCAAAGAAGCATGTTTCGCACGGTTCTTAACGGGGTCGACACCTCTAAGCTAACGGAGGAAAAAAAGAGAGGCTTTATTGAGAACTACTTCAATACTTATTATGGAATCTCAGTCAATGGAACACCCACACAACTCAAACTGAAATCATCTGAATTCGACCCTCAGCAATATGTCATGATATTTAAATTTATAAGCCCCGGAGTCTCAATCAAACAGGGAGACACTCTCGAAGTAAAAAATCAGATATTCTTCGAGGACTTTGGCTTGAACCAAACTAACAATATTTTGGTGACAATACCTGAATACAAAGTGAATGAACGCCGTGTGGCAAGAATCGGAAAAGACACATTTACCTACAAAATAGGAGACTCAGAAGATGGCTGGTTCAGCAGACTTTTTGATTACTGGATGGGAACACATCGTTGATATCAACGCATACGATCACCTACTTTTCGTTATGACTCTATGTGCTGCCTATAAGATCAAACAATGGCGCGACATTTTGATCATCATCACAGCTTTCACCGTTGGCCACTGTGTAACGCTGATCCTGTGCTCTTTGGAGTTCTTGCCAACAAATCGAACTCTCGTAGACATGCTGATCCCGTTTACAATTATGATTACAGCTATCGCCAATGTGGCGGCTCCACAAGATAAAGACAAGAGATCCGATGTGAAACTCAAGTATGGCATTGCACTTGGCTTTGGGCTTATTCATGGCTTGGCATTTGCCACGAATTTTAAGGCCTTGATGTTTGGTGAGAGTATTATTGCTCCTTTATTTTTCTTCAACCTAGGTATAGAGATCGGGCAACTCTTTATTGTACTTATCTTTATGTTGGCTCTTTGGGTCTACACCAAATTTCTCAAAGGCCAGCACTTAAAATGGAACCTCTTTGTGTCGGGTGCCGGGTTTGGAATCGCCTCGATCATCTTATTGAACACAATCAATGGCGCCTAAACGCCCAAGCTAAGTAGTGTTTCGCCAAATAACGGAACATAGGCTCTTAAAGGGTTGATCATGACGAAGCAGTCCGAAAAAGGTCATCTGGCAAAAATCTCAGACAGCAACCAACTCGAAGAAACTCCGAATGCCTTACCAGCCAAGCGGGCGACACCCAAAAATGAAGATTTCTACTACGAAGATGGAAACGTGGTATTTACCGAAGCCTATCATCTAAAAAGAGGCTTTTGCTGCGACAGTGGCTGTAGGCATTGTCCATATCGCCAGATGGATAAATCTCCTGACAATACTACCACTCACAAAAAGTCCTAAAGAGCATGGTCTCAGTGCCGGGCAAAGACCAAACCCCTGTGTTGCTGCCTTGTTCACGCAAGAAAAAGCAGGCTCTAATTGGCTAGGCTGCTTTTCAAACTAGAGACCCTCGAGTGACTTTTCATAGCCTCGAGCTTCGCGTACTCATCAAAGTTTGTGAATTGGCGATCTTTGAGAACAAACTCACCTTGAACCAATACGTCCCGCACGTGCCTCGAAGTCAGGGTCGCAATCAATTGCAAATGAGGGTCGTAGCAGGGTTCACACTCGAGGCCTCTCTCTAGAAACACAATGTCAGCTAGGAATCCCTCATGGAGCTTACCAAGCTTGACGCCAAGCCACTCAGCAGGGTGATCCCAAACGGTTTTAAGAATCTGTTTTGCATCGATCTCTACTTTTTGATGCCGGCAAAACAAATACAGAGATTTAAGCTCACTCAAAATATCCATACTGTCATGGGAGGCCGCACAGTCCGTGCCTAAAACGCAAGGCAGGCCTTTTTCGAAAAAACTTGCCAATGGCGCCAGGTCTTCATAGATCACTTGAGAAGTTGGACATAACCCCACATAGCAGCCAGACTGAGCCAAGATCTCTAAGTCGGACTCACTCACTGAGCTCAGATGCACCGCTAAGGTCTTTTTACCCAACACATTGCACGCCTTGGCAAGCTCGACTGGAGACATCTTATACTTTGCGAGACAAAACTCTCTTTCTTTTATGGTTTGAGACAAGTGCATGTGAATCGGTACACCATGCTTTGCGGCGAATTCTCCAATTTCAGTCATGTACTCCTGCGAAACAGTGTCGGCGGCATGTGGACCTAGAATCTTTTTGATGAGGGCAGACTTTTTTGACACATGAGTTTCAGAACTCAGAACAGACGATGGAGAAACACGCTTTGGCATTGCCCCACCCAAATCGGCCAAAGTCTCTGCCAAAAACCCTCTCGCACCTACCTCTAAGATCGCTTTTTCAACAGCTTCGATCTTGTAGTAATGATCTACAAAAGTGGTGACTCCGCTCTTGATAGAGCCTGCCAGAGAAGGAAAGGCGAAGAGATTGATCTCTTCATCAGTCAAAGTGCCTTCCATAGGAAAAAAGACGTTTTGAATCATTTCAGATGTTCCGTGAGCGATTTCTCTTAAAAAGCTAAGAGACATATGCGTATGTGCATTAACAAAGCCAGGAACAACCCAAGCGCCTTTACCATCGATTCTTGCTTCTGAACTCAAAGTCTTAGGAAGATCATTGAGATGACCGGCGTACACGATTGTGCCATTCTCAACGGCGAGACACCCATCTTCAACAAACTGTTGGCTATCTAACAGACTGATATTTGAATAAACTTGAACAGTTTGAGAAATTGCTTTGTTTGTCACGTCATCCCTTGGCCAAAGAACGCTTGTATGGACAATCGTGGCACGTCCCGTAAAGTTCTAAGACATGGTCGGTCAGCTGGAAACCATGAGCCTTCGCTACTTTTTCTTGCAGTGATTCAATCTCTTGGTTTTCAAATTCAATGATTTTACCACAGTCGATACAGGTTAAATGATCATGATGGGTCTTTGCCTTGAGTTCGTAACGAGCTGGCAAGCCTCCCATTCGGATCTCAGTAACAAACCCTTCTTCAGTCAGCTTTCGCAAGAATCGATAAACCGTCGCAAACCCCATATCAGGATGGTCTTGATGTAGGTTTTCAAACACCTCTTGGGCTGTTACGTGAGCTCTACCCTTTGAGAGGCTTCGTAAGATAGCCAATCTTTGATGGGTCACTTTCAGTCCCATATCTCTGATCATCCTTTTGTATTGCGAATCAGAGATAGGCTCCCGAGTTACAAGTTCTTCTTTGTACTCATTTGCGATGCCTGGAGAAAGTTTAGGGAAGTCGCTCATCGAGATAAAGGAAAACACATTAGGACGGGCCAGTCAACTTTAATGATAACTATTATCATTTAAGCTGAAATCAGAAGTAAAATCCTAAATTGGTTGGAGGCGATTTTTGCACGAGTATCAAAAATGCCTAGCTCCCTCCTACCTCGCCTCTCGGGCCTCATAAGCTTCGGGCTCGGTGGTGCTACTGACATCTTGATAAATATAGGCGCCACCTTGATAGCGACTAACTGGGTTGCCCATACTCGCTTGAATTGATTCGGCTGCTTGTCTGAGATAGTTTGCGGCTGCCTGGCAAGCACGCTTCTTTCTCGCCACCCGACCGCGATTCGTGCCATAAATTTGAATACAGTGGCGATCTAAAAAAGATACTAAACTCGAATAATTTGAATCCCAACCTCCAAGAGATCTTACTCTATTGTCTATATGCTCTTTGCAGGTTCTTCTCTCTAAGCCTCTGCTAAACTCTCTCTCGCAATGACAGTTTCCGTGGACGCGAACATTAATATAAAGAGGAACTCTGTCTCGCAGGTAATTATCTGGAACATCTTCATAAGTGAATTCATTTGCCTCACGAAAGTCTATTGAGCAGTCAAGTGCGTGAGCCACAAAAGAAGAAGCCATCACTGCCAAAATCATCAGATTACGTAGACTCATTACTCTTTCTCCATATCTGAAAAGTTCCTATACAACCGAAGCCTTGATATACAGCCTAGAGCCAGTTTTCTGCTATCCTTAGGGCTCGAATAACTTACGAGCAAAAACCAAGCCACTAAAGCTAGTAATAGCCCCCCCCCAGTAGAACAATTAGAATCTGCTCAGTTAAACATTGGCACCCTCGGCAAAGGGCTCTAGTTCTCTTGTTTTGGGTCTTCTTGGAATTGATCGACCCTGATGCCTTCCTTGAAGTAACATTTGTCATCTGTGGCATCTCCAGGTCTTTTATCTCTTTTGGGGTGGAGCTCAAACTTTTCGGGTTCGGTTGTTTCTACCACTAGAAAAGCATACTTTGGCCAACTACTAAGAAAATAAACACGGTCTTTATCTTTGTAGTATCCGAGGTAGTTTCGAATTTTTACGTTGTCGTCATTGAATTTCTTAAATGTTTCTGGGTCGAAGTTTGAAAGTTGAAATACGGTCTTATGAGTATCAAGGTAGAGATTGTTTTTATCTCTGAGCAAACGAAGATCTTCATCAAAGACTGTGTCATCAATACTGCCTGGTAGGCGATGAAGTCTTGTTTGAATCAGAATCACTTTTATAGATCTTCCAAAACTTTCCTTCGCTCAAGCCTCTGCCACAGCGACCTTTTAGCCAGCGAAAGTCTTCTGGAAGATCCTCTACCTTGTAGTTCCCCATCCAAAAACCATTTTTATCTTGGTAGCATTTGCCACTGTGGTGCCTGAGGCTATTTATATCAACTGAGTCGACCACTTTTCTTTCGTAGTACATGTTATCTTTGTCGTGCCAAAGGTCTGGAGCAAGAATCAAGAAGGTCACCGGGTCCACACCTTCTTGTTTCTGTTTTTTAAAATACACAGAGTTTTTGTCTTTGGCATACTCAGCCTTTCTAAGGTGTTCACTGTCAATGACCTCAAAGGTATTTGCGTCGGCACCAGCAATCTTTGAGCCGGCCCAATAGGCATTGCCCAAAGCAACTGAATAGCCATGTCGCTTGATACCGATGATTCTTTTTAGGGGGATTGTGTAGATTGCGTGAAAAAAGCTGACCCAGGCAATGAGAATAATGGCGAAAGGGATCGACCAATGAATCTTACCGAAGAACGACGGCTCTGCAAAAAGTAGAGCCCCTACTCCTAAAACTGGCAGGCTCAAAAAAATGGCCATTGATATGCCGTAAAACAAATCATTCTCCCATTGTTTAGGTAACAGGTAGGAGAGAACATAAAATACAAAGAGCCAAACTACGAAGCCCAGAGCATAGACAAAAACAGAAGCCAGAATAACAGTAAGGTTTAGCATGGTGACTAAATTCTAACGTTAATATCGAGAAGATGTCGAACAATTTAAGTGATCTCAAAATGTCATATAATCGCGAAAACAAACGCTACATGACCAGATACCTCTCTCAATCAGCACTACTGTACAGTAATTGAGCTCGGCCCCACGGCAATGTTGACCCGGGGAAGCGTAGCCCTAGAACAAGCTAAATATACGAACCCGTCGACTGTCTCCTTGGAGAGCACACAAATTGTCGTCACTTTATTGCGTACCGAACCATACCCAAAATCGTAGACGATTCCTGGCCCCTTTGGATAGACCACTAAACTCTCAGGCACACTCATCTTATAAGCAACAAGAGGAGCTAGTTCTGAAGCCTTAATTTTATCCCAACCTTTTTTGCGTGCCCGAATAATTCTATGCTTTCTTCTGTATAAATCATTGAGTTTCAGATTCATCATTGCAACATAGCCTAACTCGAGCTCAGGCTGACCGACGTCGTGTAGCAAAATCGGGGCATCGTAAACATACTTATCAGGGTCTCGAGGACTCTTACCGTTCCAAGAGGTTCTCTGAGCCCTAGTCTCTCTATTGTTTTGAGAGTCTTTAATACTCTGTGAAAATCCTGGATTGCAAAAGAAAGTGGCTATAACAAAAAGAAACAAAAGCTTGAGATAAGACGACATAGCTAAGGATGTACGGAGAAATGACAGAAATCAACTCTTCCCAAGGGCAAAAGCTTGTCGTGTGATCTTACTAGTCTTAGTTCTGCTCTTCGACGAGTGCCTCGATGCGGGCCTTTAGACCTCGATCTAGTATTGTCACATCCTGACTCGCTTCCTCATCACGCACTGTGCGCACAAAGTGTGAACCGAAGGG
>JABSOQ010000099.1 GCA_013216195.1 Bdellovibrionales bacterium | reverse complement strand
GACCCTCTGAGATCATCTCAGGCGTTCCGCCAGAATTAGTGCCCACACAGGCTACACCAGAGGCCATAGCTTCAAGCATGACATTGCCAAAGTTTTCTTCATAAGAGGGCATGCAAAAGACATCCAAAGAGTTCAGAATATCGGGAATGTCAGAGCGATGACCTGTAATAGTGATAAATTCGTTCATTTGGAACTGCTCGATCATAGCTTTGATTTCTTTAGCCGAAGCGTTTTGCTCACCTGTATTTTCGCCACCAACCATTACGAAATGCACTTCAGGGTGTTTTTTATGAATAATGCTAGCGGCTTCAACGAACTCTCGGTGGCCTTTTTGAATGTCAAGTCGGCCGACTAGCCCGATCAGCAGGCCTTGCTTTTTGAGGCCAAGAGAGTTGCGAATGTCTGTAGACTCTGGGCGCGGAGAAAACTTTGTTGTGTCGACTCCGTTCGGGATCACGATGTACTTGCTGTCTTCAAGTGGAAGAGAGGTAAGCAGCAAGCTTTTTTGAATTTGGCTTAGAGCTATCATCTTGTCGATGCGAGAGTAGATCCAACGGTGCAAGAAGTCGGTTTTTTTAATGCCCCTAATGAACATTCTGGCAAATGAGACGAGTGCAATTTTGGGGTGAGATTTCAGCACCGGGCTCAAGTGCCAGAGGTCTTTGGTTCTGTGAGAGAAAAAAACGTCAGGCTTCAGTTTCTCGATCACTTCTTGTAAACCTCGTCTGGCCGAGAAAGAGAGGTAATTGGCAGGCTTATCGAATTCGACGGTATTGAGACCCTGTGATCGGGCAAGCTCAGCGACCTTTGAGCCCTTGATGCATACCAAGTGTGATGAGTAGCCAGCCTGAGCAAACAGCCTTGTCCACTTCACCGAGGACATTTCTAGCCCTCCGTAGGCTGTGCTAAGGCAGACCTGGATGATTCTTGGTTTACTTAAGGGTTCTTGCGTCTCGCTCATAATCTCAATCTCGTGCTGCTTGAACAAAAATGCCCAGTTGTGACGGGGCCAAAACTTGCTGTGTAGCTAAAAATAGCTACTTACTCCCTGCCTCAAAAGCGCTTTAGGCTAGCACTTGTGGGTATCTGGTGGCAAAGTACAATGGCAGACTTCTGAGAATCTAAGGTGCGAGGCAGCTTATGAAACATGCAATCAAAGGAATCCTAGTGGTGGCTGTAATGGGTGGCTTGCTCTATGCTGGCTGGGCCTCTTACGAAGACTTTTTGACTCAGGGCCAGCGGCCTCCAGAAGGGACCCTCAAGCTCAATGAGATGGAGAAATCTGGTGTGCCAGACTTCTCTATTACCACTCTGAAAGATGAGAAGATTTCTTTGTCTGATTATCAGGGCAAAGTTGTGATTGTGAACTTCTGGGCATCTTGGTGTGAGCCATGCGTGAAAGAGTTTCCGTCTCTTATTCGTTTACTTGAGGAGTACAAAGATGATGTTGTACTTCTTGCGATTTCAGCTGACTACACCCTTGAAGACTTAACGGGGTTTACCAAAGCTTTTGAAGTCGGAGGAATTGAAAATTTTGTTGTGGCTTGGGATCAAGACCAGGCGGTCGCAAAAAAGTATGGAACTGCCGTACTGCCTGAGTCTTACATCATTGGAAACAACCTACAGCTCATTCGAAAGGTAGCGGGCGTCGAAGAGTGGGATAGCAAAGATGCCATGCTGTTTTTCAAAGAAGTGATTGAACTCAATAAAGCTGGGCAGCTTAAGAAGTTGCAGCCAGAATCGACCAACTAAAGGCCAAGTACATTCTGCGATGGCAATGTCTCAACCTGCTACAAACCGCTCCTAGACTGGCTCTTAGTTGAAAATCATTTGAGACACTTTGATTTTTTTTAGGGCCCTAGAAACGTGCATTTCTTAACGGATTTTCAGTATTTAGCCCTGTTTTCAGCTAGATGAAAACCAGCTGAAAGCCGAATTATATGGGTGTTTTGGCGGGACTGCCTTATTCTTAAGGTATGTTTGTATGTATCTGCAAAGGCATCAGAAAGAGCGATATCGAAACCCTAGCCCGCAAGGGTGGTCAAGGTAGTGAAGATATTAAGAAGCTCACAGGTGCTGGAACTGAATGTGGAACGTGTGAGTTGAGAATTCAGCGTGTGCTGAAAGAGATTCAGTCTAATTCTACAAGCACTAACATCTCTGATAAAGAAGACGTTGCTGGTTAAGCAACACAAAGCTCATAAGTTTTAGGTTCAGTTTTTCAATACTAAAAGTAATAAGGGAGACATCTCAGCCTCCCTGTACCTACTTCTATTTTCAAAATTGATCTTAACCTAAAGGCTGACTATGGCCTTAGTTTGGCTCAATTTGTTGTGCCAAGTAGTTCTCAGTACCAATGTCATTTAAGATCGTCTGTTGTGCCTCAAGCCAGTCGACATGTTCTTCTTCTGAGGCCAAGATGCTCTCAAAAAGATTACGTGATGTCTGATCAACTTTGTCGACGCAAACTTTTATTGCCTCTCTCAGTTTCGGAATGGCGTCGTACTCAAGCTCTAAGTCACACTTGATGATCTCAGGAACAGTCTCGCCAATTCTAAGAGCCCCTAGCTTTTGAAGGTTAGGGAGACCTTCTAAGAATAGAATGCGATCAATCAATGATTGAGCATGTTTCATCTCATCAATCGACTCATGGTAGATCTTGTTACCAAGCTTTGTGTAGCCCCAATCTTGGCACATTCTCGCATGCAAGAAGTACTGATTGATAGCTGTGAGCTCAGCCTCAAGAATGATATTCAAATGTTTTATTACGTCAGCGTCGCCCTTCATGACAGGTCTCCTCTAAAAGCTAATCTCTATTCTTACTTTGAAGCTATATCAATTGGTTTTCATTTACAACAAAGGTCTCAAATCTGTATAAAATTAACCAATTAGCGTGCTTTTACCCCCTGTGTGTTAGTCGAGACATAGGGGTCTTAGCAAGGCCTAAGTGGGCTTTAAGCGTCATAATTCAGCAGCGGGGGAATGTGCGGTGCCCTCAAACAAAAGAGCCGGTCTACGACCGGCTCTTGTCATCACAGTGCGTGATGGATATTTGAATCACTCTCAGAATTGGTTAGAGGCCTAAGCCTTTCAGTAGCTTTTTGCCTTCGTTCTCCAGTGACTTCTTTTTGCCCTTTTGCTTTTTCTTGAGGTCACCAGATACCTTTTTCTTGGCTTTATCGAGCTCTTTCTTTTTCGAATTGATTTGGCCATTCACTTGGTTTTTGACCTTGTCGATTTGAGCCTGCAGCTTCTTTTTCTCAGCATTGATCTTTTGATCAACCATAGCTTTGATTTTAGCTCGCGCCTCGTTGATCTTCTTTTGCACTTGGGCTTTGAAAGACTTTACTATGGCGTCACCCAGATTGCTTTTGACGTTCCAGCCTAGAGTCGCCCATTCTCCTTTAGCAGAGGCGTTGATCGAGATATTGGAAACATCTTTCGCAACCCCTTTGAGAATCTCTTCAACAAGGTCAGATTTGGCAGCAACCTCGTATTCGACGTTTCTGAACCAATTGCCAATCTGCATATTCACTTTTTGTTGCTCTTGCTTGCCTGTGAGCACCATTTGCCCAGTCGACTCTTTAACATTGAAGGTCACATCTTTTGAGTCAGACAAGACTTGTTCGCCCATTGGGTATGAGCCCACCTTGAGGTCGACAGTTTCAACGGGGTTTTCAGTTCGGTGGTCAATGGTTGCCAGCAGGTCAACGCCCATTACTTTTTGCTTAGGGAAGTCGCCTTTCATTGTGACTTTCATTGGCGTCTTTAGCATTTCAGGCGAAGTGCTGAAATCTGTGATCTGCCCCTCAATATTACCAGAGTACTCAGACTCAGAGACCGCACTCGTTATTTTGGCCTGCTTCACCCAAACAAGAGGGTAGCCAGTGGTTATCGGAAACTTCACATCGACACCATTGGCTCTGGCTGGTGGCACTGGCTTGTCAGCGTTCTTCTCCTCATCGCTCTTCTTGGGCGGCATGTACTCGCGGCCCATTTCGATGTACTTGCGAAATGAACCCAGCCTTTGTGCGATCATCTTACCGAACAGCTTTTTTGAGAAATCACCACCATCAATGGAAGGTATGTTGAGCCTTTGCTGAATGTCTTTGATGTCTTGCTGAACCATCTTCTCAACATCTTTAAAAGCTTTGTCTGTGTACTTGAGGTCTTTGTCGAGCTGCTTGCCTGTTTTAGATATCTTTTTGATTTTCTTGTCGGCCTGCTTAACGAGTTTGTCCGCCTTTTTAAGATCTTCGGCAAACTTGATTGGGTTTTTGGTATCAAACTTGAGTTTTTTGAATTCGTTCTCAAGTTTTTTGATGTCGTCGCCACCCGGCAGCTCTGCCAAGCGTTTGTTCCAAGCTTGCTCCTTCTCTTTCATGACCTGCTCAAGCTCTTTGAGTTTGCCTGAGGCTTTGAGTTCTCCTTCAATTTTTTTCAGCTGCTTAGTGGGGTCTTCACCATCTAAGATGTTGGCCACATCACCAAGCACATTGCCCTCGTACTCAGACTTAGTTTGCTCAAGTACTGCGTCTTCAACTTGTGCGACAGTGTTTGCACCTTGCCTCTCAGATTTTGGGATAACTCGACCCGGTCGAGCTCTCGGAGTTAGGGCTTCGATGTTTTCAATGCTTGCCTCGGGGATCACGAACTTCATTCTGAGAAGGGCATCCCAGAGCAAGGCAAACTTCATAGTGCCTACCTGAAACAGATTGCGCTCAGGTTTGTTTTTGTCAGTGACCTGTACGCCGTTGATCTCAAGCGAGGGTTCGAAAAAATCGAGATGCACTCGTGAGATGTTCACTTCAGCGCCGTGGGCTTGAGTCGCTACGAACTCCATGACGCGCCTTAGGTGGCCATCAAAAAAGAAGTAAAAGTAGGCAGCCAATAGGCCTGTTAGCAAAATGGTCGGTATGATGGCTTCAAAACGAATTGGCCCCTTTTTCTTGGGCTTTTTCTTTTTCTTGCCATCAGCCTCTTGCTCTGTGGCGGCGCCTTCAGCTGCGTTTTCGATTTCTTCTGGGCTTTGTGGTTTTTGATCATCTCTCATAGTTGTTACTCCCCATAAAGCTCATCGTATTTGAAATACCATTTGTAGAATGAAGTCGCCTTTACAGCCTTCCAAAATTTGGTTTGCTTAAAGCGCTCTAGAACTGACTTTCTGTATTTGGCGATTAAGATTTTCGACAGAAGAAAGATCACGGGTACCAAAAGAATGCTCGTGACCCCTGCGCCCATTACCACAGTGTTGTTAAAGCGAGTCATGGGTACGATCGGCATATTGAACAGGGTGGTGTACAGCCCCTGTAAACTGCCTATCTGCAAAATTTTAAAACCCATTACGTGAAAGACCGGGTCTAGCAAGTAGGCGATAAAGGCAAAGAAGAAAGCTGATACAAATGCAGCGCCCGCCTGTATACGAAACAGAAAGATCAGAATAAATATCAATAAGGTCTGAAGTGAGAAAGCAGGGGCCATACCCATTACAAAACCAGCCGCGATACCTGCCGCAATTTGATTCGTACCTGTCTCTGAGTTCAGAAGCTTAATGAGTTTGAAGATCTGATTTAAAATCAATCCCATGGTTGTGAGCTCCTTAGAAGTAAAGATAGATCTTAGTTTTATCTCTCGGTGGCTAATGTATCAAAATCATTTCAAAAACTAGCTTTTTAATGATGGGTGCTGTCATCGATTAGGCCAACTGAGCATCGGTCTAGATCGCGAGAGTTGGCTCTAGGTTGCACTTCAGGCAGTTTCAGTCGAATACATTGCCAAATGTTTGAACATTTGTGTGGTCTAAAGTCAGATATCAAAACCTAAGTCACCTCAAGACTATAGGCCTAAGCTGTTGAAATAAGAGAGAAAAATTACGATTTGCTGTATCCTAAAATTACCGGCTAACGATGCCGCTTTGGAACAGGCTTTGAACCTTTGGAGCTCGATGGAGCAGTCGCACAAAAACAATCAGGCAAAAGTTAAGTGGGCCACCGCGTGCTTACTACTGGCATCTGTTTTTTTGGTTCAAGAGGTGCAAGCCCGAGTCAATACCAATGTGTATTCGGATCGTCGGTTTCGTAATTCCCGGGTTGAGTTTCCAGCTAACTTTGGCTTTACCCCTGATGCGAATCGTGCAGCTCGCGGTAACTTCTCACACCTTTCTTCGAGAGCCTTTACAGGCACAATGAGTGGGCGTTTTCAGTTTCGCAACGGCGTAAAGGTCGTAGAGGTCTGCACCACCGCGGCTTCTTGTTACTGGACAACAGCAGAACAAATCGCAGAAGTTTCGCCTCGGCATGCCGAGTGTACAGATATACCAAGTAACGTAGCGAGAGCACTAGGGCCATTAGGTGATGCAGCCTCAGCGGTAGGAAGAGCCGCAAGACGCACCCCTTGGGGGAGAGCTGCTTACAATGCTGGGCGAGGAGCCTTCGCTATGGGCCGCCAGGCTATGGAGGCAATGGGCGATTACGTGAGAGACCAGCGAGTGCGTTGCATGGCTGATCATTGCGAGCGCCACGCTAGGAGTTCATCTTCAGGATATTGCTTAAGGTATGCAAGACGAGCAGCGCAGGCTTGCGGCATGGTTTCAAGAAACCGCAACCTAACGAGCTGGGCATCAACTGCACACAGGCCTCTTGAGCAGCAGGGCTACATTAATTTGATGGAGCACCCCAGGTATCGTGATTTGATTACAGGTGCTATTGACTCAGACATTCCTGTAGGAGCCTTTCTACAGTACGATGGCACTAATGGCAGCCGAGGTCGAACCGTCGGTATGGGTAATGGCATTGGGCATTTCGAGATCAAAACTGGGGCTAATCAATATTGTTCTGATTACTCCTCTTCAGTTGCTGGCGGGGCTGGTAGAATCAGTCGCCCGAATCAGATGTGTGGCGGTGGCGGTAGGTCGCGGCGATGCTTGAAGGGTGTTTGGGTTCGTGCTGATATTCTACGTCAGATTGGTCTTTAGTTCTTTAGGGGGCTTCGTGATTCGCAAACTTGTTTTTTTCACAGTTGTTTTTACCAGCTCAATGATTTCTCAATTTGCAATTGCTGAAGATAGTAAAAGTGGCTCCCAGCAAGACGTAATCGTAGAAGATAAGGTTGATGCTAGAGAGCATATCGCGGGTCTTGATTGGACTGACACCAAGCCCTGGTCTGACATTCGAAGCTCTTGGTTTTCGAACGATTTACTTTGGCCATTTTACGAAGAGGTGAAGGCACAGCCTTTTTCACTTGATAATGCCGATTTCAAAGCTCTGATTAAGGGCATCTCTTACTTGTCTTGGAAGTCGCCGCAAGTTCATTTTACCGGCGAGTTTATCGCGAGTTTAAAAAACGACAAGAGTCTCACAGACGAGCAGATTGAGGGCATATTCAAAAGCATTTCTTACGCTCCAGCTCAGAAAAAGCTGCGCGCTGATTATAAAGTTGTGGCTAGTGTTTCAGAAGCCGGTCAAGACTCAGGCAACGATCTGCCCGAGGTCGAAGTTCCTGAAAAGGCTGCAGAGGCGAGCGAACACAAATAGTCTGACAGTTAACCAAAAACAGCATTCATTATCACCTTATTTAAAAACAGAGCTTCGCTCTTGTGACTGACATGTAGGGGCCAGGGTCTCTTCCGAGACAGAGGCCATTTGACTAAACCTTAGTGTCTCCAAGTTTTAATTCAAAGCGATTCCCTCGAGGGTTTTCATTTGCTCCGGGGTTAGCTCGAAATTTAAGAGCACAAGGTCTTCGCTCATGTGTTGGGCGCTAGTCGTGCCGGTGAGCGGGAGCATTCCCAGCTGAAGTGCGAAGCGAAAAACCAATTGTGGGATAGTCTTTTGAAGAGATATTGCCATCTCGCTAACAGCCGGGTGAGAGAGCTCTGCTGAATTTGCAGTCAGTAGCGAAAAGCCTTGATAAATCAAGCCGTTCGATTTGCAGATTTCTCTTACTGGTTGGTCCCAACCCATTCGGGCGAAGCAGCGGTTTTGCACAAAAGTGGGCTTGATCTCTGCAAAATCTAAAAGCTGCTGAAGATGAAGCGGGCTCACGTTTGAGACGCCAAGTTGTTTGACTTTGCCCTGCGCATGAAGACTTTCAAAAGCTCGCCAGGTCTCTTGGTCTTCTTCGAAAATTCCGCCGTTTTGATAGGGGCCATGCAAGACGTAGCTGTCGAGCGTTTCGGTACCTAAGTGTTTTTGAGAACTGGCAAATGACTGCTTCACTTGATCGCTAAAACTAGCTTTAGGGTCATAGGGCAGCCGGTGATCTTGACCGCGCTCGTAGGTAAACTTGGTTTGAAGAAACAAGTCATCTCGAGTTAGGTCAGACTCAGAGAGAAAGCGCTTGATGCCGCTTCCGACTCCCTCTTCGAAGTAGTGTTTTCTTTGGTTTGCAGTGTCTATGGCTCTGAAGCCAGCCTTTAGGGCCTTATAAGTGAGATCTGCCGTCCCCTCTTCTTTCCAGGCGGTTCCGTACATTAACTGAAAATCTGTTGGGTACTGTGGCATGGGCTTGAGCTCCTTGTTTAGGCTTGGGGGCAGGGTAGCAAAGCTCTAGAGCTCAGGCCATGGAAATCAGCATGGTGGCTTGTGCGTTAAGAGCTGTAAAGGCTAGCTCGCTTAATGTGACGAATTTTGTGGAGAGCTTATAGGTGACTCTATTTGCGTAATGGTGAGTCAGCCGGGCAGGCTTCAGCTAGTGGAAACAGGTCGGCATCTTCTGTAGTTTTGATTTCAGACTCTGGTGGTCTATAGAGGGTCTGCCAGTCTCCGGTATTGTCATCAGTTGAGTACACAAGTCTTGGGCCAGGCCAACTAGGAATAATGGTCGAAGCCACTGGAAGCATGTGCGGCTCTAGGCCTGGGACAGTCGCGATGTAATCTACCTTGGCTCTTGGCGGTACGACGATAACTCCGTAAGTTCGGTTTGCTCCGATCTCAGGTAATCGTCTTCCGTTTGTTGAACGTCGGCCGCCAAAGTAGCAGCCTCCAGCATCGAAATAAAAGAACTGGTGAAGGGTTTGACCTGGCTGAATTTGAAAAACCTTGGCACCTCTTGAGTCTAAATGCTTTTTTCTGCTGACCCCTCTGATCAAAGCTCTTTGCTGAAACACCAAAAGAGTTTGAGCTGGGTCTCCAAACCTAGGGTGGTAAGTAATCTGCGAAGCTAAAGTGTAGATCGGGCTTCTCTGCACAGAGAGGTAATCAAATTTTGGCCTAGGGATCCCATCAATCATTTGGGTTTGGTCAACGATGCGGTAGCCGCGTCCATCAACAAAAGTGTCACTAGACTGAATTGCAGTGGTAACAAATTGAAGAACGGTCTCTTCTGCTTCATCGGGGAAGTCGACATGTATAATGGTATCGTGAGGGTTATGAACCTTAATGACGGCGTAAGGCACATCACTGTGCTGCTCGGAGTTTGCACCAAAACCTGAGCCATAGTGCTCGGGGCCCCAGTGCTCAAATGTGACGTCTGGTCTACGGTCTTCCATACTTAAGACGAAGTAGCTAGAAACTCCGTTGAGCTCATCATCTTCAAATGACAAGACCCTGCAAGTTTGACGATCAAAAGCTTCGGGCGAAGAGTTTTGGTAGGCCCTAGTCATTTCGGCTTGCTTGAAATCGAGGCCAGTTAAATGAGCCTGGTCTGAAGTGCTACCAACCTCGTAGTCGATATCGAAAGTTTGGCACATCAGTCTTAGTCTGTTGAACCTTGCAGTCTGCTCGAGTGAGTCGTCTGCGTAGACCTTCATGTTTTCGATCATCTGTTGCTTGTCTATCAGGGCGCCATCGGCATGCTGACTCCAGTTTAATTCTTTATTGCCGTCACTGAGCCTAATGCCGAATTGCAATTCAGGTTCACTCAGATCAAATGCCGGCACTAAGCCTAAGCTGTGTCTTACCCTTCTGCCCATGTCTGGATCATTTTGCCAGTAGGCATAGAGCTGTTGAAAACGGCAGCGCAAAGAGTCACCAGATTTGTCGTAGGGTCTAATTAGGGCTTCTCTCGGCAGCATTTCAGCGATTCTGATTGGTCTGTCAAAATTGAAACGGCCCCGTTTGATAAAGCTTTGATTCTCACCACTGTGTTGATCATCGCATGCGAACTCATAGCTAATCGCCACACCAGGGGGCACAGATCGGCCCCATAGCTGGTCGCTCATGTAAACTGGATTAAGCACTTCGAGGGGCAATTTTGAGATTCGAGAGTCTACATCGCTAGAGCGGTCTGGGTAGAGGCTTCTGTTATCTGAAGCCTCAGGCTCATAGGTCTTTGAGAACCAGCGGTTCGACTGCTTAATCTCTTTGGGCCTGATGATTGTAAAGCCTTCAATGTTAGGCGGGTTTTGTGCACCAGGCTTAGTCTCAGGTTGTTTATTGTCTTCGCAGCTAGCTAGCAAAGCCACTGAAATCACTGCAATAAGCTGTCTGGCAAGCAACTGGTTCAAAACGGTCTCTCCTAATGGGGCTTAGAGAAAGCAAGTTTGGTGCCAGCATTTGGTGGGGCAGTAGGGCTTTTAGGCGAGTTTTTTCTTAAGTGCCCTGACCTCTTTTTCGAGCTTGCTTAGGCGTTCGGAGACAGTTCTTTTCTCGCTCACTGCATCTCGAACAATTTTGTTGAGAAGGGTTTGATAGGGGGAGCCGAGCTCTTCGGCCATCTCTTTGACCTCTGCCAAAATGTCGCTGTCAAAGTTGATTGTGATTTTAGATTTTTTGGTTTCTTTGGCCAGCTTGCGAATCTTTCGAGTGCCCACTTTGTCGTAGACCAAGTCACTTGTTTTTGGCTCTTTCATAGTAGAGTCTCCTAAACTTTCTCCATTCTGCAGAGCCGATTATTCGAATGTGGCTCGCGCGAATGGTGTAGTAGGTGGATAATATTCGTGCCTTCGACGACTTGCCCACCCAGTAGTATCTGGCTTCTTCGAGTGAGTGCTTTGCGTTTTTTAGTTGAAAGCCCTGTTCATCTGAAAAGCACGTTATGGCCTCTTCAAATGAGACTCCGTGTTTGATCTGGTTGAGTTGATTCTTGGAGTCACTCCACTCGAACTCTAATTTAACCATACTTATACATATCTGTAAATATTATTGATGGGCTCAAAGGAAGTTGCCTGTGGCAATGCCGGTGGCTTTTCTCGTCGTGGGGCAGGTCTAGTGTTGGCGGGGTTAATGTGGTCATCTCCCCAGGCATTGCAAGGGGCGTGAGTGCTCACATTTCTAGAGGGTTTGATCTAGGGTTCGTGAGCTGGGTAAAATGTCCGAGTGAGTAATTGATTGTTGGCTGGGTTCGGTAATCAAGTTTGCGAGGGGCGTAGCCTGATTTTAAGTGTCTACTAGTCCCATCAGAGTTACCCTTAAAAATAGGAGCTATTGGTTTTGAGTCGTTACGATTATACCCTTGTTGGGGCGGGCATAGTTGGGCTGGCCTCAGCGTTTAAGCTGAAGCAAGCTAAGCCTTCAGCGAAAGTTGCGATTGTCGAAAAAGAGTCTGATGTGGCAGCTCACCAAACTGGTCACAACAGCGGAGTCATTCACTCAGGGGTTTACTACAAACCTGATAGCTACAAGGCCAGGCTTTGTTTGCAGGGCTATGCAGAGCTTCTAGAGTTTGCTACGCAGAATGACATCCCCCACAAGATCTGCGGAAAGTTGATAGTTGCAGTCAATGAGGCTGAAGTCTCTCGGCTAGCAGCACTTCAAGAAAGAGCTAAGGCCAATGGGCTTGATGGAGTAAAGAGGCTAGGGGCAGAAGCCGCCAAAGAAATCGAGCCCTACGTTGAGTGTAAAGAGGCCCTGTATGTGCCGCAGACCGGTGTGATTGATTACAAAGTTGTCTCGCAGAGACTAAAGAAGCTGTTGATTGGTGGAGGCGTCGACTTCTACTTTGATGAGTCAGTCTTAAACATCAGTCACGACCGCAGTGGAGTTACGGCTCTGACCTCTAAGCGTTCACTTCAGACGAAATATCTCATCAACTGTGCTGGCCTTTACTCAGACAAAATCAGTGAGATGGACCAAGAGTTAAGGCCTCAAGAGTTCTCTGTGGGGAGTGGTGACGATTTGCTAGCTGGGCGAAGTGAAATTCGTATTTTGCCCTTTCGTGGTGAGTACTATGATCTAACTGCAGACGCGGCAGGTAAGGTGAAGGGGCTCATCTACCCGGTGGCTGACCCGGCCTTTCCCTTTCTGGGCGTGCATTTGACAAGAGGCATTGATGGCCATGTTGAGGCTGGGCCCAATGCCGTGCTTGCACTGCGGCGCGAGGGATATCGCTGGAATCAACTGAACATTGATGAACTTTTTGAATCTTTGACATGGCCTGGCTTAAGGCGAATTGGTGCAAACCACTGGCGCATGGGGCTCGAAGAGGTTTGGCGTTCTATCTCAAAGCCAGCGTTTTTGAGTAGTCTGCAGAAGTTGGTGCCTTCACTGACTGCTGAAGACCTGGTTGTTGGAGGATCAGGAGTGAGGGCTCAGGCGAGTCATAAGTACGGAGAATTGCTTGATGATTTCTGCTTTGAAGAGTCGTCTCGCTGCCTGCATGTGCTGAATGCGCCTAGCCCAGCGGCGACCAGTTGCTTTGCTATTGGCGCTGAGGTGGCGAAGCGGGCGCTGACTTCTGAGGTCAATCTCTAAATCAAAAACAGACTTATGGTTTGGCAAAGCTCAAGGTTGGTTAAATTCTGTATTCCTTATAAGACGTTTCTTGACTGACGCGAAGAGCACCCTGATTATTTGTGAATGGCAGAGCCAATTCACGAACCAAAAACAGAACAAAGAACGCCGAAGCTTAGGGTTGCTGATGATAACTTTCAGCCCTTAGTGAGTGTTGTGATTCCTCTCTACAATGCTGAGGAGTTTGTTTACGAGGCTGTGAAGTCGGTTCTGCAGCAGACCTATCAACGTATCGAGGTTCTGGTTGTTGATGATGGGTCTACCGACAACTCTCTACTCAGCCTAAAAGAGGCACTGAAACAAGAGAATGTTAGGCTCATAAGCATTGATGAAAACAAAGGTGTCGCTAATGCCAGAAACCAAGGTATTGAATTGGCCAGGGGAGAATATGTTTGTTTCTTGGACAGTGATGACACTTGGTCTCCAGTGAAAGTGGAAAGACAACTTGAGCATCTTTTGAAGACGGGCGCCGATGTTTGCTGCACGGGTTACCGACATGTCAATGCCGGCGGTAAAGAGCTTCGACAGGTGATTCCACCAGCTGACAATATCTGCTACGAGAAGCTTCTGAATCAAAATGTTATTGGTTGCTCAACGGTGATGGCGAAGAAAGATGTCTTACGGCGAGAAAAGTTCAAGAAGATTGGGCATGAAGACTTTTGTTTTTGGCTCGATCTTTTGCGCGAACAAAGAACTCGAATTGTCGGCCTCAAAACACCTTTGGTGGACTACCGAATTGTGGAGTCGAGCCTGTCTCGAAACAAGCTAAGAGCGGCCATGTGGACTTGGAAGATTTATCGCGAGTCTCAGCAGCTTTCTTTTCTGGAAAGTGTCGGTCACTTTTCAGAGTATGCTCTTAGGTCTCTGAGAAAATATGCCTGGCCTCAAAGTTACATACATTGATTTTTCTCTTTTTACGGCACCCTACGATGGTGAGTTGATTCGTGCTGTTCAGTCTTTAGATAAAGTCGAATCGGTAAGTCTCTTCGCGCGATCGGCAAGGAACAAGAATGAAGCTCAATGGCTTGAAGAGGTTCAGGTTCATAACACCTTCAGTGCGGCCGAAAAACTAAGTCCGTTGTCACCAGCTCTTTGCCGAATTATGAAGGGAGTGACCCTCCCAGTGCAATACCAAAGGTTGCTAAGACACTGCTCTGAACAGCAAACTGATATTGTTCACTTCCAGTGGCTGAATATTCCCAAAATCGATATGCGGTATCTCATTCAGTTGTCCAAACTTACGACTCTCGTACTGACTCTGCATGATACCGAATACTTGCATGGAGAGGGGTCAAGCTTGATTCAAGGTGCGTGCCTTATGTGTGGTTTGGTGGTGTTTGTTGGGGTCTTG
>JABSOQ010000010.1 GCA_013216195.1 Bdellovibrionales bacterium | reverse complement strand
ATCTCGTATTGCAAACAGAAGCTCTGCCTCTCGCTCTTCAGACATAGCCTTCATTTTCTTGAAGTGTGGTGTTTGCAAGCCAAAGTCTGGGGTCGAATAGGCATTGAGAGGGTTGACTGCTGGTTCTGTGGCTTTGCTGTAGTCTAGAGGTGATCTCACCAAGAACTGATCAAGAGTGGTGGGAGCCTCAACTAGGCGCGCTCTGGCAGCGGCGCTGCGAGCCTGAAAACCGCAACTTTTCAAAAAATCTTGCCAGCTTGCCGCCTCAGCAGAAACTTTGATCACCAAGCCTGAAATGGCCACTAACGTCCAGCGTGTTCCCATTATCTTCTCCTACGATTTCAAACAACTGCCTTTAATCATCAAGTCTTATGCCAAATCGCGTATCAGTGAACGCCAATTGAGCACCAATAGCACGAATGACTAGATATTAAGCCCTACAATTTTTGTTACAGGGGCTGTCTTTTTAGGCTTAATTTGCGGCCAATTACTCTGTAGACTGGGTCTTACTGTGAAACACGTTGTATTCTACTCAGCCGCCTTTTTACTTCTAATAACAGCTGCAATAGCTACCTTAGAGGTCGTATTGCAGGTCAGCCAGCTTGCGCTAGCGTATGACTCACCAGCTTCTTATTCAACAAGCTCGACGGAGGCGAAGACAAAGATCTTGATTATAGGAGAGTCCATGGTCTATGGCCACGGAGTCAATGAGCAAGACAGCTTTCCTAGTCAGCTGCAAGGCATGCTCGATGCCGCAAACCCAAACCAATACTCTGTGATTAATGCAGGTAAGAAGGCTGAAACGTCTACATCGACGATAAAAAGAGTCACTGACTACTTCAACAATTCGGCCCCAGAATTCACGATTGTCATGATGGGCATTAATGACCTCATTGATGTGAGAACCTACGAGAGTCTGTCATCTAACAGCCTAGTTCATAGGTGGCTGCTAACGCCAAGGTTTCTAATCTTGAGTTTCTATTCAATTAAAGACCTTCTCTTTGGTGGCACAGGCAATTTCTTTAACGACCCAGTTGCTGAAGCAAGTTACAAAGCCATTGCCACAGAAGACCTTCTTAAGATTGCCGAAAACAAACACCTAAAAAAGCAATATGAGAACGCCTCGTTGCTAGCAAAAGAGTATGTCAGAAGAAGGCCTCTTGAAGACAATGGCTACAACTGGCTTGAGCGACTTAACAACGAAACTGGTGAAGCTTACAAAAACGTAGAGATGTACAAGACCCTAAGAAGAAACTACCGCAGTCTCATTCGTCTTGCACTTCGTTCTGGAAGTAAACTTATTCTTATGCAATACCCTCTGCGAGACTTGAACTTTTTGAAAGAACTTGTGAGCCCCATCACCCAACCTGTTGTCTTTGTACCCAATCAAGAAAACTTCAAAGCCGCAATTCGAGAAAAAGGTGAGGCCGCAGTTTTCTCTGACAAGTTTGCTGGTGACTTTGGTCACTGCACTAGGCTTGGCTACAGGCTTCTAGCTGAAAGTGCTTTTTCGGCCCTACTTAAAGCTAGTAACTAGCTGTAAGCCCAGACCGACTACCCGTCAAAGCCCCTAAAAAGCACTGCTGTGCCAACTTTGGCATTTCAAACATAGATGCAAAGCAGAAACTAGACTCAATATGAGGCAAAAATTTCCCGATCTGACACATAGAACAAAAGGATTGTTCTTTGTTCTCCCAAGGATTCGGGAACGAAAAGTAAGTCTCACTACAGCTTATTAAAGCCAGTGAATGCCTTTCTCCCCCCTCATCCTTGATGAACAAAGCAAATTTTTAACCCGGGACACAGAATGTGTCCGACGCCAACGGAATGGCACATATCAAGGAGGATGAGATGACACAGGGAGGATGATATGTCACTCAGAATTGCTACCAACGTAGCATCACTAAATGCCCAGAAGAACTTGTTTGGGACAAACCTAAGAATGGAGCGCTCACTTGCGAGACTCTCTTCAGGTTACCGAATTAACCAAGCTGCAGACGATGCTGCAGGGCTTGCGATCTCTGAAAACTTACGTGGTCAGATTCGCGGGATGAAACAAGCCAACAGAAACGCCAACGATGGTGTGTCTTTGGTTCAAGTCGCTGAAGGTGGCTTAAACGAAATCTCGAACATGTTGATTCGTTTAAGAGAGCTCGGCGTACAGTCAGCATCAGATACGATTGGAGATATCGAAAGAAAGTTTATCGATGTCGAATATCAGCAGCTTAAATCGGAGATCCAAAGGGTTGCAGAAGTGACCAAGTTTAACGGTCGCGACCTTTTGAACGGTACTGGTGGAGTGATTGATATTCAGGTCGGGGTTCATAACGATCCGTTTAAAGACAGAATTTCTTTCAATACATCAGCAGCCAACTCTTCGCTTGAGGCATTAGGGATGACAGCAGAGTCTGTTTCTACCAAAGAGCAAGCACAAGCAAGTATCGACATGGTCGACACAGCTATGATCTCAGTGAACGCAATGAGAGCCAATTTTGGAGCCATGCAAAACCGCCTGAGCTCCACGATTAACAACTTGGCAATTGCTCACGAGAACCTTTCAGCAGCCAACTCTCGTATCAGAGATGCGGATATCGCTGAAGAAACTGCTGAGATGACTAGAAACAGTATTTTGATGCAAGCGGGTGTTTCTGTACTAGGTCAAGCCAACCAAAAGCAAAACCTAGCTCTATCGCTCTTATCGTAAACCGAATGATCTCGAGGGGCTGATGGGCCTCTCGGGTCGCTTTCACCAAGGAGGGAAAGATGAACACACAGGTTCAAGAATGGACAGGCTTATTCTTTATCGTTGCAATGACTTTCGCAATTGCTTTAGTGGCAATGAACATTACTAGCTTCTAAAAGCAAAACTCCTGAACGTAAAGTTCAGGAGTTCTCGTTATGATTGCACAAATTGTCTGGGCCTAGTCGTAGACATTCCCCCACCAGCGCATACCATAACCCATTTCACCTCTTCTCAGCGGAGAATGGTAAATTCTTGGCGCCTTCAGTCGGCCTTCAAAGGATACTCTCGTACTACTTGGGTCTGCACCTAAAAATATTGTGTTATTATTTGATCTCAAGCCCTTAAATGACTCTCGTCTTGCAAGCTGATAAAGCCTTTCGGGCTCTTTGACATCTTCTTTGGCGCCACGAGCGTAGATTCTCACAACAGAGTTCAGACTTTTAAAACTGTATATTGAAAAAGCAATGTCATACTCAACCCCTGCCTTTAGCCTTGCGCCTGTGGTGGTGTAGCTTGCGTTGCCGTTTTTGTCGAAGACCAGAACTTGCAATTGACCAGTGGGTGTCAGTCGAAACTCCCATGTGCCCTTTCGCATCGCAATTACCGCCCAGCGGCCCGGCACCAACCTGGCTGGCGTGATTCTAGCTGTGAAAGTGAAGTCTAGTCGATTGACATCAAACTTGATGTTGTTCTCAAGCTTCACATACTTTTTGGCAGAAGAAGACCCAAATGTGTAGTCCGTTACTACTTCGCTAGGACCATTGGCTTTGAAGCCTTTGATTGTGTAGGCTGAAGAGACCACACCTGCAGACTTAGCAACTTGCTTGGCCTTCATTCGTGTAGTTTGCAAAAACCATTCAAGATACTCTTCGCGAAGTTGCTTCACCAACTCTGGGTGTCTTTCTGCCACGTTATTGGCCATTGACTCATCATTGTACCCTGTAGAGAAATCAAAAAGGCAAGGTGTACACCCTCCTTGGACGTCTCGAATGAGTTTCCATCGCCCTTTACGAACAGCAAAGTTTGTGCTGTCGTTACCTGTGGTAACATCGACATGCTCATTTTGAACTTTAAAAGTTGAGAAGATCGGCTTTGTTCTATGAAGGGTTTGATAAGGCGGAAGAAGCCTTTTGTGAAAGCTTATGCCATCAAAGTGCTCTTTTTCGCCAACCCAAGGGCGGCTCTTCGCAAGGTGTAAATAAGTAGGGAACAAATCCATAACGCTGATCACTGTGTTGTCAATTCTCGATTTGGTTTGATAAGGCATTTGCACTAAAAGGTTTTGCCTGATTCCGCCTTCGAATAGTTCTGTTTTGTAACCCCTTAAACGGCGGCCCAAATGGTCATGGTTGCCATAGGTATTGCCTGGCTTTCGCGTATTATGAGTTCCACCATTGTCACTCGTAATAAGAATAATTGTGTTCTTTAAGTAGGGATCATTCTGCTTTAACGTCTTTAAGACACGACCAATGTTCTCATCAGCTTGTTGCAACAGCTTCTCATAAAGCAATCTGTCGTTCTTTTTCTTGTAGCTGATACGAAATGCATTGTCTTTGCCACTAAAAATCGCCTCTTTGTAGCGAATGTACTCGGCTCTTTGGCTAGCATTTTTAAACATGCGCACCGACGGCTCATGAGGGCCGTGAGGAGCGTTCAACCAGTATTGTAAGTAGAATGGCTTCTTTTGCTTAGCTCTTTTGAACTGCTCAATTTTCGCTATTACCTGATCGGCTGTGGCATCAACTTTGTGCTTCCCGATGACCCCTTCTGTGCCATTGAAGTTGGCTACATTTGGCTTGCCATTTTTGTAGTTGATTTTGTAATAGCCTGTACCCACAACACCATCAGGAATGTAGTGGTAATGAAACTTTTGGTCAGCGCCGAACTCTTTCGCCGCAGCGTAAGTCTCAGCGGCCTTCTTTGTGTCTTTTACGCTCGCGTGCCACTTACCAATTGTAGCGGTCGTGTAACCCCTTTTTGCTAAGCTTTGAGGAATAGTCGCATCTGAATTGGGAATGCCATATTTGGCATCTGAACCGCAAACCCAGAGCATGGAGTAATCGACGTGAGACCTACCCGACAGCATGCTAATACGAGTTGGTGCGCACATAGGGGCTGTATAGAAAGCTGGAAACAAAGTCGAACTCTGCCGAAACTTATTAACATTAGGTGCGATTCTTGGATCAATCCAGTCAGCCTGGCCGGCATCATCTAACATGATAATCACAATATTCGGCGTAGCAGAAGAAGCTTCAGCTGGAATACCAGCCACTACTAACGATGTGCAAAGCGCCAAAAATGACAAAACGATTTTTACACTCATATATCCCCCCGGGTTCAAAAAATTTGAGAGCACCTGAAGGGTAAAGGTCTTAGAAACCAAGTCTTCACCACAAAGGACTCTTGTTACACTTTTATTTCATCAATTATGAGCGTGAGATTGGGTAACAATATTGTCGGAGAAGAGGGTTAAGTAACTGAAATTTCTGAAGTCACCAGTGTCGTTTTCAAACTGAGACAGTCTCAATCAATCAAAAATTGGGCTACTTGATTTGAATAGGAAGAAATTCAGACAGACTCGTCAGTCAGTCAGTCGGTCGGTTGGTCGGTTGGTCGGTAAATGAATAGGAAGAAGACACCACGGTGTCTACCTCATTCACAACTTAGACGGCTAGGTATGAGCTGAGAAACTCCTCAACTTCATACCTAGGCCACTGTGCATTTACTATTTAGACAACCAAGCTGAGCCATCATCATCGCCAGTATCGCGCTCACAATCAGGCTCGTCAGTGTTGCAATAGTTTAGACTTGGCGCTGGCATATCGATCAACTTCTCGCACTTATACATACAAGCTTTTAGAGCATAAGCTGGTAAATTCTGGGCATAGCAATCTTGCCGGCACAAAAGCAGATTAGAAGCGCTCATGTCTGCATATGCTGTTGCCCCAGAAGTTAGCCCCACCAAAGAAGCCAGTAAAAACAATCGATTCATGTAACCCCCTTTTATTTGTACACACTTTTGCCACACGGACCTCGAATCAAGCAATGACAATTAAGCCGAAGGCTACTCCATCAAACACTAAGTAACAGCTGGCGTTAGCTGCGCCTCAGCTAGACCTGCAGGCAGAAACACGTTGTGATTGTTACAAACATCACTTGGGGGAAAACATGAAATTCATATCAATCGCTCTTCTTATTATATCACTACCAGCTTTAGCTTTTGAGGGCCAACCGAGTTCGGTAGCGCTGGTCACTAACCCTGCACAGATTCACGAAGTCAATTTACCCGAGCTCACCCGCGAAACTTTTAAGCAACCAAAAGAAGCTTGCGAAGGCATTTGCTACAGAGCCCTCGAGTTTCAAGAGGAGCAAGTCATTATGGTTGGCGAAATGATGTACACAACCCACAGATTCGTGGTGAAGGTCGATTCAAATGGCGACCTTATTCTAAATGAGGATGAGCCGGCCACTCTACACTTAAGAGAATCTCTAACCAACACTTCACTGTCGATCTCACTCAATGGCCGATCGATTTCTTGCTTCGGAATCAGCAGCAAAAATCTTTGCACTAGATTCGCTGTAACTGACAGGTACTAAGCCAGCCAACCGGGCCTCACGCCAGAGGCCCATATGATTTGTTGACCCATTTCAGTCTAGCTTCTTGAGACAAGCGCTCCATGCGCGAGACAAATTAACCCATTACTTCTTATCAAATCTCAGGTCGAGCGACCTAAATAGCTAAAATCACTCAATCAAAAACAGAGCCTCTTTGCGACTCTAGGGCACAGCTTTAGCAAAGTGTTGAAAGCAATATCCACAATTATTTGAAGGAGACTTTCATGAAATGGTTTTTGATTCTCGCACTGACAGCTTTCTCAATCGGCTGTGCTCAAAAAGAAACCGCAGAACAGAAGGCTGAAAATCTCAACTCATGGCGAGCCAATATGGGTAAACTCGGCCACTCTCTTGGTCAGCTGTTACCAACAGTTTCACAACCCGAAATGTTTTTCGACCCTGCCAATGAAAAAAGAATAGAAAGTGAAATCGAGAACTTTGCAAGTTCGGCTCACTCTATAAAGGTGCAAAAAAAACCTGAGGCTGACCCTTCTTTGGCTTTCGTTTCTAAGAAGTTCGAAAATGATGTCGATCAAGCTCTGAAAGAGTTCAAAAAGGGCAACAAAAAGCACGCTCGGTTTCTTATAAAAGACACAACCAACTACTGCATCTCTTGCCATTCTCGGACTGACTCTGGTCGCTCTGACTGGGACTTCTCATCTTTTGCCAAGCTCAATAAAATGAGGCCACTTGACCGAGCCGAATTTCTCATGTCTGTGAGAGATTTCGACAAGGCGTTGCAGACCTACGACGAAATTATTTATGACAAAAACCGAAAAGCAAGTTCATCTGACCTCGAGTCTAGTGGTGAAAAGGCTCTGGCTATTGCAGTGAGAGTTAAGCGCGACCCTGACCTCGCAAATGAATTGGTTTCCAGAATTGTAGACTCTAAAACAGCCCCAATCTTTCTTCGCCTGAACGCCCGCCAGTGGAAGAGTGCAATCAAGAGCTGGAAGAGCGACAAGTCTGAGGCCAACATGAAGCCATCTGAAAAGCTGAAGTACTCTTACACATTGATGGCAAGAGGCTGGAAACTATCTCAGTCATCAGTTTATGGTAAGGCTGGGCTCGTTCACTATTTACGTGCTAGTAGCATCATTCATGAAATCTTATCAGATGACTCTAACTCTAAGCTCTTCGGCCAAGCCCTCTACTACGCAGGGCTTGCAGCTGAATCTTTAAGAGATATCAACTTTTGGACGCTTCATGAGACTTACTATGAATCATGCATCCGTCACTCTCCTTTTTCTACTCTGGCAAAGAAGTGCTACCTGCGGCTTGAAGGTGTCTTCCGAGACTCTTACACCCCTTATCAAGGTGCACCTCTCCCGAAGTATGTTTCAAAGAGGCTATTCAACTTAAGAGCACTCGTTGAAAAAGATACCTCTGACATTTCAGACTGGGGATTTTTTGAATAAATAAATTATAAGGAGAGTTCAAAATGGCTAAATCTAAAAAGGTAATGTGGGCCTTAGACCCATTCGTAAAGTCCACCAAGAGAGTGCAACAAGCCGCAGGGAACGTGAAAGCCATAGCCTCAGCAATGGGCGCAGAGATTGAGCCCGTCTACATTCTCAGCCCTGAAGGCTTTAACTTCACTGGTGATTTCTCTTCAGGCTGGATCAAAGACTTCAAGCCAAAAGCAATTGAAAAGATGAAGCGAGTCTTATCAAAACTCGACGTCGAGACTCTGCCACCGAAGATTATTGTGAATCAAACTTTATCACTTACCGGTGACTCAAAAAAACTGATTAACTATGCCAAACGGCACGGTGCGGCTGCTGTTTTACTTTCGACTCATGCCAGGTCTGGAATTGCTCGATTCGTTATGGGCAGTTTCTCTGAGACGACGCTTTTGCAAACAAAAGTTCCCTTGATTCTTGTGAACCCAGAGGCTCCAGCAATTACCCAGCTTAAGACTATTCTTTTTGCTACCGATGGATCTGCCGATTCTAAAATAGCATTTCAGAGACTTCTTAAGACGGCCAAATCAGCTAGGGCAAAAGTTGTTCTTTATCATAAACTGCCCGACCCTATCGAGCCCATTGTGCAGACAGGTGTTCATATCGCTGGTGGTGGCTGGGTATCGGTGCAGCAGTTCTTAAGCAAAGAACAAAAACAAATGAAAAAGAAGCTCGATGGCTGGGCTGCTATCGCAAAAAAATCTGGTGTTGCAACCCGAGTGGTGATTGACGAGACTCCAGGCTTTATTACCGACTCTATTCTCGAACAAGCAAAAGTATCGAAAGCTGATATGGTAGCGGTTCTCTCAAAAAGCTCTCGGATCTCTAGCATTCTGATTGGTAGCGTTGGCAGACAACTCGCTAGGCAATCTCACCGACCAGTGTTTTTACTGCATAAAGACCCGAATTGACCATGAAGCTGCTAGCTTTTGACGTAAAAGACTATGAGAGGCCCTATCTTGAAGAACAAGCCAAAGCCATGGGCCTGCAGCTTGAATGCTTGTCAGCGCGGCTTGACTCGAAAACTCTGCCTCTATGCCATGGTCACAAGGCTATCAGCTGCTTTGTAAACGATGAACTGTCGAGCGAGGTGCTGAAGGGGCTCGAAGAAGTTGGCGTTGAGCTAATTGCCCTAAGATGCGCGGGATATAACAATGTTGATGGCGAGGCTTTGCAACAACTGAAACTACAAATTTGCAGGGTCCCAGAATACTCACCACAGTCAGTAGCCGAATTTAGCCTAGCTTTACTAATCAACCTGACACGCAAGGTTCACAAGAGTTTTACCAGAACTCGAGAGATGAACTTCACACTCAATGGCTTAGTTGGCTTTGACTTAAAAGACAAAACCATTGGAATTGTCGGAACTGGCAGGATCGGATCTAGTTTTGCCAAATTACTGTCTGGCTTTGGTGCAATCATGCTAGCTCATGATCCGCAACCAGAGCCAGAACTCGAGAGCCTCGTCAGATATGTTGCCCTTGAAGATCTTTTCATAAAGAGCGATATCGTCGTGCTTCATGCTCCTCTAAATAAAAATACACATCACATGATCAACTCTCAAAGCATCGAGAAAATGAAGTCAGGATTAGTTCTTGTCAACACCAGTCGTGGAGGCCTGGTCGAGACTTCGTCGCTGATTAGGGGGCTAAAATCTAAAAAGATTGGCGCAGCTGCCTTAGATGTCTACGAAGAAGAGTCTGAGTTCTTCTTAAAAGACTTTTCTGAGAGAATTCTAGACGATGACACTTTGGCGAGGCTGATGACCTTCCCCAATGTGATTATCACCTCTCACCAGGGCTATCTCACAGAAAATGCATTGATCGAAATCTCTGCAACAGTTTGCAAACAAGTTTCAGCATTTCACTCAGGTGATGAAGTCGAGCACCGCCTCTAGAGCATTACTCTGGACCTGCAATTGATGACAATATTTGCTGCTGGTTCCGTTTTAGGCCTTAATTCCTGTAGGGTCTTACAATGGGCCTGAACCCCTAGCCAGCAACCCCCGCCACAAACACCTATTATTACTCTGTTTTTTAGAAATAGTCGGAAAGGCTTTAATGAAACGAGGTGATCTTGGGGTGGACCCACCCTTGCACATTAGCCCATCGTTCGAAAATGCATGCTGAGAATACAGCCCTCCCTTTGGGTAACTGAGCTTTCAGCACAAGATTCAAAAAAAAGAAAGAAAGTGAAGAAGGAGAAATTTATGTACGCACGATTGATTCTAAGTTTGGCCCTATTCGGGTTTGCCTCAACTGCTTTTGCTCAAGGTGAGAGTGTTAGCCAAAACACTTATTCAAGCCCATCAGACAAGACAGTGAACGTGAGATTGGCCCCAATTCAAGCTCTTGTTGGTATCGCTATGGGTAACGTTCAAGTTGCTGTGCACGACCGAGTGAGTGTCGGTGTCATGGGTGGCTTGTTGTTCAACCAGGCTCCACTAAGAGCAGCTGTTTCATCAGACACGACTCGTGATGCTGATGAGTTTGATTTTTCTTACAATGAAATCGGAGCCCGTGTTGATGTTGGCTTAACCAACTCAATCATGTCTGACACTTGGTACCTATCTGGTATTATCAGAAACCTTAATATCGAAGTTCAAGACAAAGTGATTGATCAGTCAGCTTCTGCAGAAATTTTAGCTGCTGGTGCTGTGCTTGGTTATCAGTGGGCCTGGACAAGCTTTAACATGAACTTGGGTCTCGGTCTGACTTCGCCTATTCAAGAGAGATACGACACTCGTAACGTGACAACAGTGAGTGATGAAGACTTCGAAAGCATTGGCACTACAGCAACTTTAGACTTCAACATGGGTTTGACGTTCTAATTAAAACTTAAAATCTGATTGAGTAAAGCCGGCGCCTAAAAACCGCCGGTTTTTTTTAAAGTCGCGGAGATTTGCCATAAGCCCCGCTAGGCAGACTTTAACTTAATTTCTTCTGCAGATGTATCTTGAGCCCTCTCTCATTAGTTGAGAAGTCGACAATATCAAAGCCAGACTTCAAATTGAGAATCAGCATCGGCTTCCACATATTTGAAGTGCGAGTTTCAATTGCCTGATAACCTCGATTTTTTGCCCAGTCATGCTGGGCTTGCATTAGCTGACCTGCTAGCCCTTGCCCTCGATGTGTCGGCCTAACGCCGCCCAACCAACTGTAGTACAACTCTGGGGTCAACTCATACCCTAGCTTAAATCCAATCAACAGATCGTTTTCATGAAGAGTAAACAGACTGATGGCAGACTTGCCTTCAAGTCGAGATTGAATTTTGTTTGGCTCAAGAGAATCAAAGATCTGATGCGCTAACTCTTGGCAAACCTTGGCTGCTTGCTGTACTGATATGTCGTCTAAAAGCTGTAACTGCATCTGATCACTTTCTTTGAACGTCAAATCACTCAGGGCACGAATGAATCTAATGCTTTTTTGAAGCTTTGGTTCGTAGGCCCATCAGCGCCAATGCTGCAGCAAGAGAGTACCCAACTACAGAGAGAGCTGGCAGCCCCAGGATGGTTGGCAAATCTAAGTCTGCAACCAAAATCATAGTTGAACTTATCGTGAGTGCTGCAGACACCAAACCAAGAAAGATAACCGAGGCGCCACGGTCGACAGCCTGGCTGTGGCGATCAATCTCAGAAATGCTCACTTTGACTGAATAGTCGGGGTTGTTGACCTTTCTCGCAAATTGCCTAATTTGCCTAGGCAAATACTGAATCAACGAGACAACATCTCGACCTACCTCACTCACATCTTTCAATACTTTCTGTGGTTTGTAGCGATGATAGATCAACTCATCAGCAAATTCGAGCGAAGCTGACAACAAATCAAACTCTGAAGAGATCAACCTGGCCATTCCCTCTACGGTCACCAATGATTTAAAGAACATCACCAGCTCTGAGGGCAACACCAACTGGTGACTGGCGGCAACCGCGGTTGAGTCCATGAGAAGCTTGCCGACATTCACATTTTTTAGAGTCAAACCAAAGTAAGGGGCTATGAGATCTCGCAGCTGACGAGCCAAGCGATCGACGTCAACTTTTTCTGAGTATGGAGCGAGATCAACATATTGATAGGCCAAGCGATCATAGTCTTCGCTAGCCAAAGCCAACATCATGTTCACAATGGCACCTTGCGTTTTGTCGTTAAGTCGACCCACAACACCAAAATCAATCAACCCAACTTGGTTGTTAGGCAAGACAAAAATATTGCCGGCATGGAGGTCTCCATGAAACAGGCCATCCATGAACACCATTTTCAAATAAGCCCTTAGGCCTTTTTTCAAGATCTGCTCAGGGTCGATACCCTCTTGATCGAGAGCATTCTTCTGACTTAACGGAATACCCTTAAGCTTTTCCATCACCAGGACTCTTCGGCCTGACATTTCAGCCCTAACTCTCGGGATCACAATGTCTTCATCATCTTTGAAGCTCTGTTGAAAACGGCGAATGTTATTGGCTTCAACCACAAAGTTGGTTTCGAGCTCAAGTGATTTGAAGAACTCATCGACAATGCCGACAGGGTTTAGCAATTTAGCTTCAGCCACATACCGATTGATCAGCTTGGCAAGAAAGTACAGAACACTAAGATCTTCTTTGATCGTCTTGTCGATACCAGGTCTCTGGACTTTAACCACCACCTCTTCACCAGTCAGCAAAACGGCCTGGTGCACCTGAGCGATACTTGCTGCAGCCAAAGGCTTCTCATCAAATGATGAAAACACGTCTGACAATTCACGATCAAAATGGCTATCGAGCACTTTACGAATGTCTTCAAAAGGAAGTGTGGGAGCCTGGTCGTGAAGTTTTTTGAACTCTTCAACAAAATCAAGCGGAATCAAATCTGGACGAGTCGCAAGCAACTGACCCAATTTTACGAAAGTTGGCCCAAGGGCCTCGAAGGCTAAACGAGTTCTAGCTGCAGCTGTTAACCCCTCAAGCCCTGGATCAGTTATTTTTTTTGCGAGACTTCTTCCGAGATTTAGTCTTTCTACCAGATCCTGAAACCCGTGCCTTGCGAACACCCCGGCTATTGTTTTTAGCCGATTTGCGTTTTGAAGGGGATTTGGCCGCTTTTTCAGAATCATCGGAACGTTTTTCTCCCCCTGCCGGCACAAAGTCAATTCTGCCGTCATCAATATTCACAGAAGCCACAGTGATTTCAATAGGATCGCCGATTGAGTAGGTTTTTCCACTGCGTCCAACCACCATCTGCAAATTCTCTTCATCGAACTCACAGCCAAAACCCAAATCGTCGACTCGGATCAGCCCATCGATGTCGAAATGCCGAATCAGAACAAATAAACCAAATTTCGTAACAGAGCTAATGATTCCCTCAAATTCTTCACCAATATGCCTTCGCATGAAGCGAGCTTTCTTAATGGCATGAATTTGACGCTCTGCCTTCACGGATCTTTGCTCGTGAGCACTTAGCACTGAGCCATCAGTCTCTAGTATATCCTCAGGCCTCAAATGATAGCCTTTGCCAAGCTTGAGTGAAGCCTTAAGCAATCTATGCACAATCAAATCGGGATACCTTCTGATGGGAGAGGTAAAGTGAGAGTAGTCTTCAAAGCCAAGACCAAAATGCCCAATATTGTGCGCACTGTATTGAGCTTGAGACATCGAGCGCAAAATCAAAATGCTCATAACCTTCTCTTTAGGATGCCCCTGGTACTCTTGCAGTGTCTTCGTCAATTTCTTCTGCATGCCTCCGCCAGACACCATCTTGGTAGAACCCAGAGTCTTCAAAAATGCATTGAGCTTTTCAATTGCCTCTGGTTTTGGCTGGTCGTGTATGCGGTACAGAGCTGGTATCTCATTTTTGGTGAAGTGCAAAGCAACGGCAACATTCGCCGTCAGCATCATTTCTTCAATGAGCTTATGAGCAAAAAGCCTTTCTGACTTCATGATATCAATCGGCTCACCTGTGTCGTCGAGCTCTATCTCAGTCTCTGGTATCTCTAGGTTCAAGGCTCCATTTTTAAAACGTCTAGCCATCAGGATCTTCGCTAAATCTGCTGCCTGAAGAATAGTGCCTACAACATCTCGCTCAAACAAATCGTGGTCACCATCGATAACCTCTTGTGCTTGCCCATAGGTCACTCTCGCATGCGAGTTGATCACGGCTTCATAAAAGTTGGCTTCAACCAACTCACCCTGAAAATCGAGCTGAGTGTCAGCTACCATGGCAAGTCGATCAACTTTTGGCTTCAAACTGCAGAGCCCATTTGAAAGAACTTCTGGCAACATGGGCGAAACGAAATTCGGAAAGTAAGTACTAGTTCCTCTTTCATAGGCATCTTTATCAATTGGGCTATCGATTTTCACATAGTGACTGACGTCGGCAATAGCCACAACAAGGCGAAAGCCTTTGTTGTTGGTCTCAACAAAGATGGCGTCGTCGAAGTCTTTAGCGGTCACACCATCAATGGTAATCAAAGGCATTTCCCTAAGATCAATACGACCTTTCTTATCAGATTCAGCAACCTCTTCACTCAATTGATCGGCTTGTTTCAAAGTTTCCGCTGAAAACTGATGAGGGATACCTGAAGTCGACAACACCCTAAGGGCATCATTCAAAGGGTTTTCAATATCTTCGACAATGCTCTCAACATCACCAGAGAACCCCTTTGGATCACCAGGAAAGCTTCGAATACGAGCCAAGACCCACACGCCTTCTTTGATGTCATAGCGATGTGGGTTCTCAATGGTTAGGTCTTCTCCCCACGCGTGACTTGTGTCTTTCAAAAAGTACGCGTCACCGAGTTCATGCAAAAAGCCTGTAACCACCTGCTGACCGCGATCAATCACCTTCATGACTTCGCCTCGAAAACGTTTGCCACCTGGTTCTGGGTAGACATTCACAAGTATTCGGTCATTCGACATAACCCCAACCATGTCATGCTTTGGTATGTAGACATCAGGCATGTCGCTCTTGTCTGGAACGAAAAAGCCAAACCCATCGGGATGGCGTTTCACAACGCCCTCAAGCACTTTCATTTTTTTTATTGGTTTAGAGGCTGCTGGCTTCTGTCTGCGTCTATTCGAACGATTCAATATCTCTACTTCTGAAAGAGGAACTTAAAATAGGCTTCTGGCAACACATCGGCTTCAGCATCAGCACCACATTGGGTACATGGCCGATCATCGATACGGTAGCCGGGCTTTGTTGCAGCTGTACCTGTAACAAAGCCAGAGCCATTTTCAAACAATATGTTTTCTTCGTGACCACAAGAATCACAATAATAAGGCACAAAGATAGAGCTCACTTTTGCTCCCTTTGGCACAAAGCCACTCAATATTGACATCTGATTCACAATTTCAGGTGGTGCCTTTTCAATAGTAATCTGAGCAGTTTGTGAAACAGGCGTGATCCAACTGATCCATTTCTTGAGCCCCAGAGAGTTCGAACCCTCGAGCTGCTCAAGGTTTAAAGCCACGTTTTGTGCCTGAGATTCTGGTATTTGTGTAAAATCGGCTTCTTCATTTAAAAAGCCACTGAATCTTAGTGTTAATTGCTCACCGCTTTGTTCAGCTTCAACTTCAAATTGCTTCAATTCACTAACCTCTTTCAAGGAACAATTCAGATTTCTATGGTAATTCCTTCGGGAGCAAATGACCACTCCACATTTGGCAATGGCTCATTTTTCTTCACATAGGTTTCTTTAAGCTTATTGAAGTATTCCGCAGTTTGTGCCGCCGACTTCATTATCTTCTCGTCGCTCGCTGCCGGATCATGATGCACAAAGTAAACTCTTTCAATGCCCTCTCGAATAGCTAGGTCCAAACCAACTGGAGCCGATGCATGCCCCCAGTTCACCTTCTCTGCTGCTTCAAGAAACGAGTACTGTGCGTCAAATATCAACACGTGTGAATTTTCATAGAGCTTAGCATCTTCACCCATCTCTTTACGACTCAATCTGTTACACTCGGTATCGACAGCGTAGGTTAAAACTCTACCCTTGTTCTCTATTCTCAAACCCCAGCACGGGTCGGGGTGGTCAAGCTCGTAAGGTGTCACGACAATATCTCCAACCGCTTTTGGCTGCCTTGCTGCAATTTGATGGTAATGAATCTTTGAAGGTAAAGCTTCATAAGGTACGGGGAAGTTGGGCTTTCTGAATACGGCCCGAATTCTTTCTTCAAGATCTTCTTGAACCGCATAAAAGTGAATATCATTGCCCGGCACAAACAACGGAATAAAAAATGGCAAGCCAATGATGTGATCCCAATGAAAATGGGTCATAAGAATGTGCATCTCTCCGCGGCCCAGCCCGGCTGGTCCAAGCATCATCTTTTCGCCTAGCCGACGAAGCCCACTGCCACCATCAATTACGAGTTGTGACGAGTCTGTCGAAATCTCTACACAAGCTGTGTGACCACCAAAACCTTGATAGCGATGCCTCTCAGTCTGATTTAAAAACCCATCGACATCACCTTCGGCGTTGTCTTTCAGGTATTCGCCATAGTCTTGCAGTAGACCTCTGACTTTTTTTTCAAGGTACTCCGGCGTATAAGGTGCCGGCAATGAGCCCCTGACTCCCCACAGTTTTGCTTTCATCTCAGCTGCTTTCTATTTGAAGTGGTAGACATAGCCCACTAGGCCTTGGATGCCTGACAAATCAATTCGTAGATCGCGATTATCAAATTCGACTTCTCCAGCCGTTCGACCATCGTTTGGCTGTGTAATCGAACCGTCGTCGAAATTGGTGCCAGAAAAATCATCTGCCGTTACTCTATCAATAACGAGAAATCGGTAATTCCCCTCAACAGTGAGGCAGTGAAACCCTCCAAGAAAGCAAAACTCGGCCCCCAGGCCCACTTGATAGCCAATATCAGTACCCGAAAATTCTACAGATGCTGGCCCCTCAACGATCTCGCCAGATACGTAACCAAAGCCAAGACCAATTGTGGTGAAAAATTTGATTGAGTCGTCTTCTAGCATATGAAACTTCGCTACTGGAAAAATCGTGTAGCCTGAAACACCATACTCATAGTCTTCACCATTAGAGGCGTTACCATCTTCAGACTGCAGAAAGAATGCAGGTCTCAATTGTACGGCAAGAAAGGAGTTACTGTATCGGTACTGCATGTAACCTGCGATTTCCCAAGCGTTACCAAGAGAGCTTGTTGTAATCGTCTCTCTTGAGTTTGCTCGCGATTGCAGAGTGTTGATATCACCTTGAGCCGTAGCCGTGATACCTCATTAAATACCTAGCGAAAATTCACCTGAAAAAAGGCCTCCCCCTCCGCCATATTGAGCTAGCGCAAATGGGCTAAACAAAAACATCACAAGGGTTAGAATCTTAAAATTCATTGAAGCCTCCATATATAGACAAGAATTATTGTGTCACCATTTCGCCCTGTTGAAAATGCTCTGCCTTTGTCTAGTCGGGTTTGTCTTACTGACTCGCCAGACTCCCAAGCCGGTTAATTTTTCATTCTGTAGCTCTAAATAGCTTCTGCTATCTCAGTGATTGACCTATCCATGCCAAAACATTAAGCAATAGCTAACAGAGGGGGTCTCAATGTCGAATTCAAAACGTGTACCTGAACTGAGCCTAAACGCCTACACAGAGGGCGAAGCGAGCGATCGCGAGCATTTCGTATCTGAACTGTTCAGCGGGTTAAAAGAGTACGGCTTTATCATTTTAAAAGACCATCCCATTCATGTTGATTTGCTCGAGAAAGCTTACAGCCTGAGCCAGCAATTGTTTGACCTGCCAGAGCAAAGAAAACTTGAACTGATCAACCCTGAGGGTGGAGGTCAAAGAGGCTACACTCCTTTTGGTAAAGAGCATGCAAAAGACCAGTCGGTGCCTGACCTAAAAGAGTTTTGGCATGTGGGCCGTGAGCTCGCCCCTTCTCATAAATATGGCGAACAATACCCTCGTAATATCTGGGTAGAAGAACTCACCGATTTTCGAGAGACCTTCTTGAAAATGTATGAATCTTTAGACTTCTGCGGCGACATCATTCTTGAAGCCTTAACTGGCCCCCTAGAAGTTGAAAGAGATTACTTTAAGCAGATGACCCAAGACGGTAACTCTATTTTAAGACTTCTTCACTACCCACCTATCCCCGAAGGGGTTGATCCTAGGTGCGTTCGAGCTGCCGCTCATGAAGACATTAACCTCATCACAATTCTGGTAAGCGCATCTGCAAGCGGCCTTGAGTTGCTTGATCGAGATGGCAAGTGGCTGCCAATTGAAACCGACCCAAACAACTTGATCGTCGACTCTGGCGACATGTTATCGCGTATCACTAACGAAGTGATCCCGGCGACAACCCACCGGGTGGTCAACCCAGAGGGTGCAAACACAAGCCGATATTCAATGCCATATTTCATTCACCCCAACCCTGAGGCTATGTTGAGCTGCCTGTCTTCATGTAAAGGCGAAGGGGCTAAGTATCCTGATATCTTGGCACAAGACTTCTTGATGCAGAGACTCAAAGAGATCGGCTTGATTTAGCAGCAGCAATTGCGGGCTGAAAAAGTACTGGGCTGACTCGGTCATCGTGAATCGATAAGGCGACAACCCTTCAAGGCTTATGTTGCAGAGATAAGCATATTATGCGATCTCGTCTTAATTGATCTTACAAAAATAACTCTTTGCGTCTAATGTGAGCTGCAACCAGAGCTCCTTCTAGCGATTTAGCGACAACAAATGGTTGGTTTCTAGACAAATTTACCAGGTAACTATTTCAACTAGACCCCGCTTTTGCTACAACAAACTGGCCCTTTGACTGGGCCGGTTCAAAAATTAAGGGGGGAATATGAACAGAGTCATGATCCTGTTGGCAGGATGTCTAACAGCTTTCGGTGCTGGAGCTAACACAATTATCAGCCCACTTTCACAAGAAAACGCAGAAAAGTACTTCTCAGTTGAGAGCTACTCAATCGAGCAAGTCGAAGACACACAGCTCGATCAGCACACAATAGACACACTTTTAGATGAGTGCTCTTCATCAGAAATTAGCCCATGGAGCAGACCAACCAATGGCGGCTTAAACACTGTAGTCATTGATCAAATTATCAACTACGGAAAACAAATCTGGGAAGTCATCATTGCCAACAAACCCGTGGTGAACGTCAACGAGATGTCAGCAAATGCACTACCTCAAGGTGTTAACTGCTGGACAGGCCTTTCCAACTGGGAACTGCCAAACTCAAATGCTTACGAAATCACTTACAAAAACGGCTTCGGCATGGAAGTAGTAAAGTTCAAATACCGACTCTTCTACACCTATGGTGGCCAATTTGAAGAGACTGGTGCTTACCTTGCAAATGTCAGTGTTACGCCAATGAACATTGATGTGGCCTGGGGCTTCAAATTTGACGCCACAGCTGATGCCGAGCAGGTGCTAAATATCGGACCAATGAAAAACCCAATTGCAGGTATGGAGCTCGCCATGAAATGGAAAGTTGAGACTCCAATGAAGGTCAGTGCTCAACAAGTTAAGTTCTTCGTAACTGGTGACGGTCGCGACAAAGCCTACGATTGATCAGCATTGCGTATTCAGTATTGCTGTAAAAATAAAAAAGCCAGGCCTGCTGCCTGGCTTTTTTTATTCTCTTCGCCTCAAAACTAAAAGCTCGAAAAGAACTAAGAAAGACGAAGCTTTGACGCTTCTAAACTCTCAATCTGAGTTTTCAGGTCTTCCATTTGCTTTTTGCCCTGGGTAACAACGTCTTCAGGTGCATTCTTTAAAAAGTTCTCGTTACTCAACCTTTTTGAAAGAGAGCCGAGCTCTTTTTGCAACTTCTCGATGTTCTTCGAAATTCGCTTCACCTCTTCGGCAAAGTCGACAAGACCCTCAAGAGGTACAACAACTTCGACCGACAGGTCTCCCATTCTAACTGGGGTGACTGCAGACTTGTTCATGTCGACATCTGGCTGAATCAAAAGCTCGCCAACTTTTGCTAATGAACGTATGTACTCTTTATTGCCACCAAGTATCTTTTGGCTCTTGTCATCTTTTGGAGCCAGTACAGTCTTGATCTCTACACCCGGCTTGATTCGGTTCTCTCCACGAATATTGCGAATAGCGGTAATCACTTCTCGCACAAGATCCAACTCTGTCGCAACAGTCTCCGAACCCATCTCTAACCAGTCTTTGTCATTCTTTGGTGTTGGGTAAGTGTCAACAATGCAAGCCTCACCCTTGATCGGAAGCTTTTGGTAAATCTCTTCTGAAATGAATGGCGCAAATGGATGCAGCAATCGAACCGCCCGATTCAGTACCTGAACCAAAACAGTTTGTGTGGCTGTCTTCTCTTTCGAATCTTCGCCATAGATTACAGGCTTGATAAACTCAAGATACCAATCACACAATTCATGCCAAACAAATGAGTAAACAGCATGAGTGGCATCAGAAAAGCGGTAGCTCGAAAGAGCCGCATCGACCTCGGCCTCACATTGGCCAATCTTATGAATAATCCATTGATCAGGATCAGACAGATCGTTCGAGTTCAAAACAGTGCCTGGCTCTATCTTAGAAGCATCAAATCCATCGAAAGCACCTAGTGCAAATCGTGTGGCGTTCCAAACCTTGTTCATAAAATTACGATAGCCTTCGAGTCTTTGCTTTGAGAATTTCAGGTCACGACCTGAGGCAATTTGAGCCATCAAAGTAAACCGAAGAGCGTCAGCGCCGAATTCATCTATCAACTCAAGCGGGTCTTCGGCATTGCCCGTTGATTTCGACATTTTCTTACCTTGAGCATCTCGAATAAGACCATGAATGTAGACCTTACGAAATGGCACGTCTTTCTTGAACTCAAGCCCGGCCATAATCATTCGGGCTACCCAAAAGAAAATGATGTCATGGCCAGTAACCAGCACGTTTGTTGGGTAGAAAGTCTTTTGAGTTTCGGTTTCCTCGGGCCAACCCATTGTTGAAAAAGGCCAAAGCCCACTCGAAAACCAAGTGTCGAGAACATCCTCGTCTTGCTTCAGGTTGGCAGAACCACAGACTGCGCACTCAGTTGGCTGGCCCTCTGAAACTGTCACATTCCCCTGCTCACAGTAGTAGGCTGGTATTCTGTGACCCCACCAGAGCTGTCTAGAGATGCACCAGTCTTGAATGATATCCATCCAGTGCAGGTAGGTTTTTGTCCAAGACTCGGGCTCAAAGGTGATCGTGCCGCTCTCTACAACTCGCTTTGCTGGCTCAGCTAAATGCTCTGTCTTAACGAACCACTGATCGCTCAAAAGTGGCTCAACCACGCAACCACTCCGTGAACAGTGACCGACTTGATGAGTGTGGGGCTCTGTTTTTAACAACTGTTCTTTGGCTTCAAGATCTTCTACGACCTTTTTTCTGGCCTCAAAAACCTTGAGACCAGCATACTCTCCGGCTGCTTCATTAAGAGTGCCGTTTTTGTTGAGCATGTTGATCATCTCAAGATTGTGTCTCTTGCCGATCTCATAGTCGCTGAAATCATGTGCCGGTGTAACTTTTAAGGCACCTGTTCCAAATTCGGTTTCAACGTGTTCATCTGCAATCACCGGAATGCTTCTGTCTAGCAATGGCAACTTTAATTTTCTGCCAATGAAGCTCGCATATCTTTCATCATCAGGGTTCACGGCCACGGCAGTATCTGCCAAAAGAGTTTCAGGCCGAGTGGTCGCAATGGTGAGAGAGCCAGAGCCATCTTCTAAGTCATAGCGAATGTGATAGAGGTTACCTTTGACTTCTTTGTAGTCGACCTCAAGGTCAGAAAGTGCAGACTCCAACGACGGACTCCAGTTGATGAGCCTGGTGCCCTTGTAGATCCAGCCTTTTTCATAGAGCTGAACGAAAACTTTTTTTACGGCTTGTGAAACATTCTCGTCAAGAGTGAACACATGGCGATCCCAATCGCAAGAATCGCCAAGCCTCTTCATCTGTTCTACAATGCGCCCACCGTACTGCTCTTTCCATGACCAAACCTCATCAACGAAAGCATCTCTTCCGAGGTCTTGACGGCTCTTGCCTTCTTTTTTTAGCTTCTTCTCAACAACCGACTGAGTCGCAATACCAGCATGGTCCGTTCCTGGCAGCCAAAGTGTGTTGAAGCCTGACATCCGCTTCCAACGAACGAGTACGTCTTGAATTGTGTGGTCAAGTGCATGCCCCAAGTGCAAAGAGCCTGTGACATTAGGAGGAGGAAGAATCGTAGAAAAAGGAGGCTTCGTTGAGACGTCTTCAGATCGAAAATAATTCGAAGACTGCCACCAGGCATAAATTCTTTGCTCAACTTCACTCGGATCGTAGCGATCTGACATTTCCATTTGTGACTCCTGCACTCTTAAAATGAAGGCAGAAGATAAACTATTGAGACTTGTTAGACAAGGAAGGCCCTGGCTTTGAGTCCTGACCAGGAAGGGCCACTTTTGGGTTGAATACCCCTCTTTCAGCACTCAGCACACCTGAGTTCAAAGCCTCGACTTCTGTTGCCGCCGAAAGAGCCAACTCGATGTCAGTGGTAGGCTTTTGCAGCCCTTTTGGTTTTTCTGCGTGCAAACGTGCCTCCGCCGCAGTCGCAAAACCACCCAGCAACGCCATAAGCAACACTTGATATGCAATCCTGTTCACAAACCCATTCCTTGTTTCGAGCCAACTAACAGCAATGTTCTGGCCAAGCTGAAATCGAAAATAGCCACGACTCAGATCAAATCAAGGGCCAAATCTGTCACTTAGCAACCCAGGGCATCCGAAAAATGTCAGTGATTTCAGTATTTTGGAAATTTTTACTCAATCCCTGGTTACCAAGTCTTAGGGCAAGATGCCTAGCGATCAAGCCTCTTATCTTTAAGCGTCAAGCCGAGCCATTTTTTTGAGTTATTTCAGAAGCCTTGGTACAGTTTGCCCTGTCGGAGCAAACCCATAACTCCCAGGAGGCCCGATATGAAAGCTTTTTACCGATCTGATGATGGAGCTGTGGCAGGTGTTTGCAAGGGCCTGAGCGAGGTACTTGATATTGACCTTGGCCTATTGAGATTGGGTTTTGCAATCTCTTGCCTTTTTGGGGGCTGTGGCTTTTTCGCTTATCTAGCCCTAGCTTTTTCTCTTCCAAGACAAGATCAGCTTAATACAGCTTATGAAGCAAAAATTCTTGGCGTTTGTAGCATGATTGCTCGCAAACTCGATTTAGATGTGGGGGTTGTAAGGTTTTTGGCGATTCTCTCACCGCTCTGGTCTCTTGGTGGCTCAATTCTCGTGTACATCCTGATTAAGTTTCTTATGTCTGAGCCTGCAGACGACAAGTACGCACGCGACGTCAACTGAGTTATATGGCACAGAGGTCAGCTGTGAGTTAGCGAGTTGGCCTCTTCTTCTAAACCCTTGAAACCCTCTTCAATAACGTTGACATTGATATAGCCTGCATCACTGAGCTTCTCTGCCCATTTTCGTGATCGAACACCGTCCTCGCACAACAGAACAATCGGAACTGTTTTAGCTTCATCTTTTTCTTTTAAGTAAGGCTCTATGTCCTCAGGCTCCATGCCGATCATTGACTGCAACATACTTTTTAGTGGTTCATCTGAAACCTGTAGTCGGCTCATAGAGATGTCAAAGAAATAGAACTGAACTTGATTCATCGACAAGTTCTCTAACTGAAAATAACCGATTTCAAAATAATCAGACATCTTGAACCTGACCTTTCGATGGCAAGCTGTCGAGCTTCACGACAACAAGTACCAACGCCATGAATGCAAATAGACCCGATATAAAAAATGGTGAAGCAATACTAATTTCTCTATAGAACCAACCTCCCAAAGCGGGGCCGATGATTCTGGCTAGAGCTGAAAGGCTCTGATTAGCGCCTAACACACTCCCCTGGTCTTGCTTGCCCGCTGATAGCGAGATGCTACCAGTTAATGAGGGGTTTGCCATACCAACGCCAAGACTCAGAAACGTTACCACGAGAGCAAGAGCCCAAATTTCGTCGGCAAAACCGATTCCAGCTAGACCGAAACCAACGAAAAACAGGCCTATCAACATAAGTTTCTTCTCCCCATATTTTGGGAGTAGCTTTCGAATCAAGTAGCCTTGAGTGAACACCATAATCAGACCAACATAAGCAAAACCGAGACCTGCAGATATCAGGCTCCAGGAGAACTTGTCTTGCACGAACAAAAACAAGGAGGCCTCCATATGTGCCATTCCCAAGGTCAGAAGAAAAAATGCAATCATCAATCTACCAGTGATTGGCCTGGGTAAATAAGACTTCAAAAGTAAGAGACGCCTTTTCTTCTGATGGTATTGAGCTTGACCCTCCTCAAGCTTCAAGCTCTCTGGTAGAGCAAAGTATGCAAACACGAAGTTCGCCAAACAAATCAAAGAGGCGAAGACTGCGGCAAAGCTGTCACCAAAAGGCGGAGCTGTCGAGATCATGTTTCCGACTTCAGCCATTCCAGAGCCGATTGTTGGGCCAAGAACGAAGCCTAATCCAAAGGCGGCACCAATTAGGCCCATGCCCTTTGATCGATCCTTCTCTTCGGTGATATCAGCCATATAGGCCATCGCTGTTGAGATATTGGCACCAAACAAGCCGGCCAAGGCCCTGGCCACAAACAATATCCAGAGGGCACTACCAAAAGCAAAAATCAAATGAGAGATACCAGCACCAAACAAGCTCAACAAAATGATTGGGCGACGGCCGTACTTATCACTCAATCCTCCCCAAACGGGCGCAAACAAGAACTGAAAAAATGAGTAAATGGCCATCAACAGACCGACCTGAAAGGCATCACCGCCAAACTCTCTGGCGAGATAAGGAGATAGCGGTATGATGATACCGAACCCAACTAAGTCGATGAAAACAGTCATAAAGACGATAAATATCTGCTTTTTCTGTGACATAGTTGGCAGTTAAACATACTGGGCTAAGATTGAGTAGTGCCCCACTGTCAAAACTCGCAACAATTCGAGCAAAAAAATCTCAGATTTTTAGGCCATTTAGTACAAGCTGAGCGTGTTCATGGTATCCTAGTAACTCTTATGCGAACTGTTCTCATGACATTGTTGACGGTAACTGCAGCCTCATTGTCTCTGGCAGGGTTTCAAGCTTATGCGATAGATCCCCTGACTCCGAATTATGACTATGCGCCGATGTCGCCAAATCAAATGCAATTTTCTGCTGTTACACAGTACTTTAGCTCAACAGCCAACTATGATGATCAAGGCGGAGCTTTTGAACAGCTTGATGATGAGCACTCTTTTTCTGAGATCAACACTCGCTTGAGAGGCTCATATGACATCGCCCCTGTTTGGAGACTGACGACTGGCGCACGCATCAACTTCGTAACCTCGCAAGACGAAAATGAAGTTCGAACTAACTCGGAGCTCAACGAAGTGAGTTTGGGCCTGGTCTACGCACCGGTCTACACACTTAGCCAGAGGCTCTATCTTGAAGCACGTGGGGTTCTTGCACTGAACACTATCGATCCCGTGGCTGGCGATGATGCCATTAATGGAGAAGCTGCAAACCAAGCCTTGATTGGTGCTCGCTACGGATACCTCTTTAGCAGATTTGAGCTGCTCGGGTCGCTACACTATCAGTTTTTGACCGAGGGTCGCTCTGCTCGAATACCTTATTCTGCCGGTGCCCGTCTCATGTTCAGTGATTTCTCTGTGTTCGGCTCTGTGTTTGGTTTTTTTAGCAATACGTTTGATGAGTTCTCAGACAATCCTAAGGAGAGAACTGATGTCACCGATAGACTCAATGCTGGAAGCCTTCGCTACTATGCCGTCGACCCTTCTTTGTTAAATTCACAAATCAGCTTTGATGTGGCTTTGTCAAAAAAGGCAAATCTGATGATTGGTGTTACCAAAACGCTTAACGGTCTGAATGCTGCAGAAGGCATTGGTATCGTAGCAGGCTTAGAATTTCGCTGGGGTGGAGCTGACATCAATACCAACCGTACAGACATAAAACGAGCTCGGGCCAAAAGACGCAGAGGCGGTCGAGTTGACCCCGACAGTGATTTTGAACTCAAAGAAGAGCGTTATGACGAGGGCCTGTTCAAGCCCAAACCGAAAAAGCGAAAAAGGCGACGCAGACGGCGACGACCGATCGACATTGATGACGCCATTGATTCGACAATTGATGACCTAGAATAACTTTTGGTTTCTCTTTACATGCTAAGTGCTTTCAAAACACAATAGCACAATGAAGACTTTCACACTGCTCCTGACTAGCTTGCTCTGTCTTGGCTCCTTAGGCTGTCAGAGCAAAGAGAGGATCAAAAGCATGCAAGAAGAGCTCAAGACTCTTGAGATTCAACTCAAGCAAACTGTGAAGGTGCTTCATGTGACAATAGAGTTTCTCGATAGCTTCGAAGGGCGGGGCCCAGCTCACCCTGAATCACCAGATGGTGGGGGCGAGGCTGGCTTTCCCTTGATTGTTCTGATGCTAAAAGCAGAAGGGCAAGAGAAAAGAGTGGAGCTGAACCAGCACTACGAGAACGGTGAAAAAACCGACTTTGCTGGTCTCGAATTTGAACTGCTCGAATTGTCTGCATTCAAAACTACCGAGCGATGGGGCGGTAAAGAGCCCGGAGCCACAAGGGTTCGCCTGAAGGTGTCGAAACAACCATAGCCTTCAATACAAAAAAAGCCGCACAAATTGCGCGGCTTTTTCTCAGACTGTATTTGGTCTTGTTACACTTGATTACTAATAGACTCATTAATGCGAGATTCAAGATCGTCATGACGACTCACTCGCTCTTCAATTTCAACATTAAGCTTTGGCTCGATTGGCGGATTCGGTAGAACCTTTTGACCTTGATCAAGCATGGTCAAGTGAGACTGGATAAGGGCCTTCATATTGTTTTCAAACTGCAGACGCAACCTTTTGAGGTCTGTTATGTCTTGATAGATTTTCTTTAGTGAATCACGAGCATCTCGTTGAATCATGTCTGCCTTTTGATCAGCGTCTTGTAAAATCAACTTCGCTTCACGTTCGGCGTCTTTTTGAATTTTGTCGGCCATTTTTGTCGCAGTCGTGATCGTGCTCTTGAGCAACTCATCTCGCTCTTTGTATTCAGTGATCGCCAGCTCTTTTTCTCTAAGCGCTTCTTTTAGTGCATTTCTTTCGCGAATCACACCTTCGAATTCATCCGAAACTGCGCGCAAGAAGTCCATGACTTCTTCTGGGTCAAAGCCCCCAATTTTTCTTCCAAATGTCTTGTGAGCTATATCTATTGGAGCAATCTTCATGATTTCTTCCCCCTACTTATCTTACGATGGTATGGAACCTCCCATCTGGTATCAACAATGCCGAAGTCCTAACACAACGCGTTCGGACCCTGCCCATGGCCTATGTATGACACCACAAAGACCAGATTGCGGTTAAAGACAGCTCCAAGTTTTTGCCAGGCCCGGATCTGCTGGCGATAATTCAAGTCCAGCCATTCAAATTCAACAGGGAGAGACAGATGTCAGAACAACAAGAGAAAAAAGGCTGGTCAACTTTGACCAAAATTCTAGTCGGTATAGGCGCGGTCTTCTTTTTGCTAATAGTCGTAGGCATCGTTGCCTCGATTGTTATGGTACCAAAGTTCAAGCAATTTCAATCGAAGGCGAAGCAGGTAGAGGCGAAATCAACCCTAAGTAGCGCCTACATTACCTTTCAGGCTGATAGTGCTGAATTCGGCAAATTTACGGCTCAGTCATTTGAAACATGGTCACAAGACTATGCTTCGATTTCAGGAGGCAATTCTTTGTACACAGTGGTTTTAGATCCAGCCACTGATCCGGTTGCGCAACAGCACTGCGCCGATTGTGGGGTTACCAATACCACATTTAAAATAGTTGCATATGGTAACCTCGATGACGATGAAACAATTGATGTCTGGACAATGGATCACGAGAAGAATCTTGTGAATGTGATCAACGATATTGAAAATTGATCTCTCAAACTTAGAGAGCTGAGCTATTTTGCCAGCTCTTTATCTCGCATAACGGCCTTTTCGAAACTGTACCGCAAACCCCTTTCAATTTCGAGCTCCCGCATTGACTGCAGCCCAGCGGCTGTCACCCCCTTTTTAGACGTGACCTTAGCAAGCAATTGCTCGAGTTGGGTGGATTCTTCTTTTTGAGCTAGCATTGCTGCTCCTAAAAAGGTTTGCACTGTCATCTCTCGAGCAACTTGAGGCTCAAAGTTGTGTTCTTCAAGCCACTCCTGCCAATAGATCATGAGCTCAAATACGAAACCAACCCCACTAGCAGCACCGACGGTTAGGGCTTCAAAGGTTTCGCCCTCATTCGCCTCGACCGTTAGAGCAATTGGGTTAAATAAACTCTCTATCAAGGCTTTCAAATCTTCAGCCTCTTTACTGGTGGCATAGCCCATAACACCTTCACCAATTTTTAAAGGCGTGTTTGGCATCAGCCTCGCGATGCGAACCGAGGCGTTAAGGTTTTTTTGAATCGCACGTATGGGTATTCCAGCAGCTAAGCTTAAAATCACCTGATCTGGCTTGAAGCATGGCTGCACCTCTTCTACAGCCAACAGCAGGTCTTGTGGCTTCATGGCCAAGATCACGACATCACAGACATCTATGAGTTCTTCGTTCGAGCTCATGCCGTTGATTCCAGTTTGATCAACAAACTTTTGCAATTTGGCTTCAGAACGGTTGGTGCAGTAAACGTGATTTGCAGGCAAAACCTGCTGCTCAAGCCAACCCTTCACGATTGTCTGAGTCATGTTGCCAGCACCTAGAAAACCGATTTTCAAGTTCTTTACAAATGGGTCCATCACACAACTCTCTTTCCCAAAAGCCTCTCACCAACTCTAATCATCGTTGCACCTTCTTCAACCGCAACCGCGTAGTCTTGGCTTGTTCCCATAGACAACGGGATAAAGCGATCGTTGTTCAGCCACGACACCTCGGCTTGAATTTGCAATAGCATTTCGCGCCCTTTGCGAAATAAACCTCGGTTTTGCTCAGGTTGATTGGCGAATGGTGGCATAAGCATCAGGCCACACCACTCAATACAATCAAAACCCTCAGTGTCTCTGAAAAAATTGAGAACATCTTCGGGAGCGGTGCCCGACTTACTCTTTTCGCCTGCCATATTGACTTGCAGAAGCGCCTTTTGTTTTAAACCTTGGCTAGCCGCGATCTTTTGCATTTCACTTGCTACCTTCAATCGGTCAACAGAATGAATCATCTCAAACGCCCCAACGATGTTTCTTAGTTTGTTGGTTTGAATGCTGCCAATAAAATGCCAGTTGATACCCCTACCCGCCATTACCTTTTGCTTTTCAGCAGCTTCTTGCGCGTAGTTTTCAGCAAAGTCCTTCAAACCCACACTCAGAGCCTCGTTCAAGACGTCATGACCCTGTCGCTTTGTGACCGCAATCACTTGCACTTCTGCTTCATCACGATTCGATTTACGACAAGCGAGCAAAATTTCTTCGCGAATAGATTTAAGATTGTCTTCTACGGACTTCATAACCCAATTCTTTCAGCCAATTCTCTAACTCTTCAACAGGAAGACCTACCACGTTTGACCAAGATCCGGTGGTCGATTTCACAAACTCTTTACCGCCCCCTTGTATGGCATAGGCCCCGGCCTTGTCCATAGGCTCTCCGGTAGCGATATAGTCTTGGATCTGCCCCTCTGTTAACTCATGAAACTCGACCAGAGTCTCTGTGACCAAGGTCTTAATGCCCTCAGAGGAGCCATCTATAACTAGGCTTAGGGCTGTGATCACAGAGTGAGTTCCCCCCGACAAAGATCGCAAAAACTCTACTGCTTGCTCGGGATTTCTTGGTTTTCCGAGCAGTTCTTGCTCTCGGCAGACCATAGTGTCGCCAGTAACCACTATTTTTCCTTTTAAATTCAATAGTTTATGCTGTTCCAGAAAGGCTAACGCTTTGCGTTTAGAAATGTCCTCTACGGCATCCCTAGAATTCAGGTTTTCCTCAATATTTTCCGATACTTTAACTGTATGAACGGAGAAATCAAAACCTGCTTTTTCTAGCAGTTGGCGTCTCCGCGGTGAGGCCGAAGCCAAAATCAAGTCATACATAGATATCTTTAGACCACACAAAGGTGAGAGATGTTAAGCCAGGATTTAAATTTGTATGTGATTCTCCTCAGTGGGTTGGGGCTATTTGCTCTTTCCGTGTACCTCTTCGTTTCGTCTGTGTTCACCAACAACGCAGATGCCGATGCGCTTGCGTGGGCCTCTGGCGATGAGCCGAACAAGTCAGATTCTTCGTTCATCAACTACTCTCGCCCTCTGGTTCACAACTTTACCCTGCAACATGCACAACGAATTAAGAGCCAAAACTACCGAAAGAAAGTTGAGAAGAGAATTCTCACAGCTGGTCTCTCACGTACCATCAACGTTGATGAGTACATCGGCTTGCAGATTCTGTGGGGAATCATGTTCCCGATTGTGTTTGTAGTGCTGAACTTCGCCCTGCAACTTGGTTACCCTTACTGGGCAGCGGGAGCGATCGGAGCCTTCGGTATCGTTTTTCCTGGGCTCTACTGCAACCAACAAAAGAAAATGCGGTACACCTCAGTGATTGTGGAATTGCCTTTTTTCATTGACCTACTGGCACTGTGTACGGAGGCCGGGCTCGACTTCGTTGGAGGTATTGAGCGAATTGTCGAAAAAGCAGAAGACGACAGCGTACTTGCTAACGAATTTCGAACAGTTCTCAAAGATATCAAGATCGGTAGCTCACGAGCTGATGCGCTAAGGGGCATGGTGGCTCGCCTCGACATGAGCGAGATTACAAGTTTCATTGCAGTAGTCGTCGACTCGGACTCTACTGGTGCAAGTATCTCTCAGGTACTGAAAGACCAGTCTGAGCAAATGAGACTTGAACGTTTCGTCCGTGCCGAAAAAGCTGGTGCCGAGGCGACTCAGAAAATGCTGATTCCGATGATGGTGTTCATTCTGCCGGCCGTTTTTATCATGGTTTTCTCTCCCGTTATTCTTCAGTTCTTTTACGGGGGCAAGTAGATGATGAGCCAACTCGTGAACACATCAAACGGTCAGACTCTAGCTAATTTTGTTGAAGTGGCTTCAACCTTTGCGCAAAGAAACAAAGGCTTATTGGGCCGTGAAACGCTCGACAGCAACCGCACTTTGTGGATTCACAAGTGCCCTTCAATTCATACTTTTTTTATGAAGTTTCGATTAGATGTGATTTTCGTTGATCGCAACTTGAAAGTGACATCAGTTCACCGAGATGTTGGCCCTTGGCGCCTCATTTTTTATGGCGGCTGGGGCGCAAAAGATGTTTTCGAGTTCACTGCGGGAGCACTCAGCAATAGAGAAGTACAGCCAGGAGACCAGCTCAATGTTATTGATTAAGATCCTAACAGGGCCACAATCAGGACAGGTCATACCCATCAAAGAGGGTGTTATGACAATCGGTCGTTCGCAGGAGTGTGATGTCGCCCTAATGAGCAATGGGGTCTCAAAAAATCACGCCCAAATCGCCAGCAATGGTGAGAAGGTCATTGTCAAAGACCTCGACTCTCGTAACGGCACTTTCGTGAACGGCGTCCAGGTTCGCAAGAAACTGCTGCAAGCCGGAGACAAGCTTGCCTTCCACGATGTGTACATTGAAATATGTGATCCTCAGAACTTAACAACTGCTAGGCAATACGTTCATCCTGGCCCTGGCATGCAGGCCTTTCCGCAACCTCAAGGTCATCCCATGTATCAACAGCAACAGATGGCCCAGTTCCATGGCAATGCTGCACTCAATGCCCAGGCCATGCCAGACCAAATGAATCCCGATGAAGACAACGAGGAAGACGAAGACTTCGAGCCTGAAACAATACAAGAGCGAATTCAAGAGTACCTTGATGATGTGGTACTGCCAGGAATTTACAAACTGCCTCAAATGCTCGAGTTCAAATGGGTTCTTGGTATTTTCATGGGCGCATTCATCATTTTGGTCACTTCACTCTCGACCATTCCGCTACTTCGCATACTCAAAGCGAGTGTTGAGCGAGAGAGCCAAGAGCATGCGCTCACCATTGCGAAGACTCTTGCCAAAATCAACGCAGCTCCTCTCAGTCAAGGCCTCACCACCAACATTTCAGTGGCTTTTGCCCTTGATCGTGCCGGTGTGACAAAAGCATTTGTTATTTCAACTGTCGATGGTGGTGCGATCATTGCACCACCAAGCAAGGCTGGAAGCTACCCAGATATTCAATATATTCATGAAGGTCGCTTAATGGGACGCGAAAGCGTCAAGCAAGTAGACTCCGACACTGTTGTCGCAATGGCACCTATGGAGTTCTACAACCCAGAGACGGGTTCACGGGCCATCACTGCCTACTCTGTTGTAGTCTTTGACATGGGCTCCTTAGCGATTGATGACGGTAAAACCCTGAGCTTGTTCATTCAAACTCTTTTTATTGCGCTGATAGTGGGCAGTATTTTGTTTTTCTTCTTGTACAAGATGATTCACTACCCAATTGCAAGCATTAACCGTCAGCTGAATGATGCGCTCAAAAACGAGACCTCGCAGATCGAGGTCGATTATGAATTTGATGTGCTCAAGGAGCTCGGAAATAATATTTCAAGTGCGCTATCTCGAACCGGCTCAAGTGGCGGTGACGGCGGGGGAGCTCTCACCTTTGAGGCCGATCGCTTTCAAGAGATGAGCAATGTTGTACAACTCATCGGCTTTGGTGCCATTGCCATCAATGCCTCAGATCGAACTGTGACAGCAGTGAATGAGGCTTTTGAAGAAGCCACTCGTATTCACGCTAATGATTTGATGTCGCAACCTGTGGGCACAATCACAGACCAGGCACTAAAAGCAAATTTAGAAGATCTTATTGGCAGAAATGAAATGGCACCTGATCAAATTGCAACTGATCAAATTGATTTTGGTGGTGACGATTATCAAATTGCTCTCAGTAGTGTTCAAGGCTCTCAAGGTATCGCCTACTTTGTGTGTGTTTTGTTCCCGGCTGGAGCAGAGGAGGCTGAATAGCAATGGGCGCAGGGGCACTACAGCCTAGCAACAACAGCCAACCTCATCTCCGTGTGGCCACAGGCCCCATGGAAGGGCAGTCTTTCGCCTTGATCGGCAAGAAGCTGACAATTGGCCGCTCTTCAGAAAATGATCTGGTTCTCAAGCATGATACCAAATGCTCTAGGCACCATGCTGTCATTCGCCTCACACCACAAGGCTACTCTGTTGAAAGTCTTAGCCCTAAGAATCCAGTTTCAGTGAACGGACAACCCGTGACCACAGCCTTACTTCTGCCTGGGGTTACACTATCAATGGGCGAAACTCATATTACTTTTGTTGCTCCCGCACCTGCACTCGCTCCCCCACCTAACAATGGCCTAGCTGTGCGAGAACAAGCTGGTGCATTTGCTCCCACAGGTGCTCCAGTAAATTCAAAATCCAAAAAGAATGCTGCCAAGAACCAATCGCGCCAGCAAAAATCACCGATGTTTATGATTGTTGTTGTCGTTGTTTTAGGAGCACTGGTTTATCTTTTGACCTCGGACACGGACACAAAGAAACCACCAACAAAAATCACACAAGAGGCCGACCTTGAGGCTGAAATTGAAGCTTCTGAACAGTTGCGTCTCTCAAAAGAAGTCGAGGCTCGCAAGAGCAACAAACGCACGGCTCAGTACCGAGAGGCTCAAGCTGCCTATATCAAAGGCTCGCGAGATTACCGAAAAGGGCTCTTTGGTCGAGCTCGTGACGCTTTTCAGACCTGCTTAAGTCTGTACCCCGACCATACTTTATGTCAGCGCTATTTGGGTCTCAGTAACAGAAAGTTCGATGAGATAGTACAATATAATTTAAGGCTCGGAAAAGACCATCGCGAAAGAAATCAGTTTAGAGCCTGCATGAGCGCTATGCGTACAGTAAGGGTTAAGGTTCGAGATAAATCTGACAAAAGATTTAAACAAGCAAAGGCTCATTTTGAAGCTTGCGAAGCTCAGTTAGGAGAAAACTTCTAATGGCTAAGCTTGTTGTCTTAAAAGGGCGAAAGCCTTTCGCAGAAATAGAGTTAGATGAAGAACAAGAGTACTTCATCGGTCGCGATCAAAGTTGCGATGTAGTACTTGGCGCTGACAAGGGTATTTCTCGAAAGCACTTAGTCTTAAGATTCGACGAGCAGTGGCGAGTTGAGCTGCTGTCAAAGATGAACAATTTGGTCATCGACGAGACTTTTGCAGGTGAATCTGAACTGAGCAATGATATGAGCTTTGAGGTTTACCCTTATTACTTCATTCTGAAAGAAGAAGTTGAGGAGGAGCAGCCCGAGTACGAAGAGCCGGAACAAGAAGAGGAACCTGACCACCAAGCCGGTGGAGCTCTTGTGCCACATGGTACAGACCCGCAAGAACCTGAAGACGGCACCAATGATGGCACTCACGAACCCAATACCAATTTACCAGCGGTACAAGGCAACCCACACGGTATGCAGCAAGGCTTTAGTGGCGAAGACGAAACCGTAAATGCCGCAAACTTACCAGCCCTAGTTGGCCCACATGGAATGGGTGGTCCCAAAAAGGCCCGCATTCTTAATATGGCGATCACAGGCACGGAAACGGGTCGTGATGAATTGATTCAGCTTGATGATGACGGCCCATCTTGGGTAGCTGGCCGAGAGCGAGCTTGCGAGATCTATATCAATGATAGCCACGTTAGCCGCAATCACTTCAAGATCACTAGAGAGCAAGATCAGTTCTTTCTACAAGACTTAGGCAGCGCCAATGGCACAGAATTAAATGGCGAATCTCTAAAGCCAAACAACAAAGTGAAGCTCATCAGTGGTGATCTGATTCAGATCATGGATATCAACATCAACCTTGAGGTTCGCGATCCTAATTTTGAGCAACAGATCGAGATGGCTGAAAAGGGTATGGTTTTAACTAACCAGTTTCCAAACCCTGGCTACGTAAATCCCTACCCTTACCCGATGCACCCACCCGCTCAACTACCTGGTGGACAATACCCTGGCTCTGAACCAGAAAAATCTGGCTTCGATTTTCAAAAGCATAAGGTCCGAATAGCGATAGCTGTCCTGACCCCCCTAGTCTTGCTCGGGCTTTTGTTAGATGATGGCGGAAACAAGAATTTACCAAGCCAAAACCCTGGGCAGACAGGCAAGAATTCTGTAACTTTTGAAAAACTGACCCCTGAACAGCAAGCTGCAGTTAAAGATAAGTTTAACCTTGCCCAACAGCACTTTCACAACCTCAAATACGCAAACTGTCTATCAGAGCTAAGAGATCTTCATGGCATCATTCCGCTCTACGAAAACTCAAAAGAACTTAAAACTTTCTGTGAGCAGGGCGCACAGCTGTTAAAGGTTGAAAAAGACAGAGCTGCGAGAGAAAAACGACAACGCGAAACAGAGCAGCGAATTCAGGCCATTGTCGACACCTGTGAGAGCTCGATTGGCCTAACCACTACTGTTCAGCAACTCAGAACCTGTATGTCAGATGCGATTGAGCTCAACCCCGCGAACCCTAGAATTCAGGCTCTTATCGAAAGACTTGAGAGACGAGATGCTGAAAAGGCACAAGCAAAACAAAGGCAAGCTGCAGTGGCGAGAAGAATTGCGGCGGGCCGTAGAGAGTTTAAAAAAGCACAAAAACTTCAGGCAGAAGATCAACTGAATGCCGCTTCGAAGCAATACGAAAAATTCTTAAATGGCGGCTACCCATCTCTGAAAAAAGAGAAAACTGATGCCAAACGAGAGCTTGCTAGCGTTAAGGCGATGTTGAATCAAAAGGTCGAGGCTCTTCTCACAGAGTGCGAGGCGCTTCGAAGTAATGCCCAGTACAAAAAGGCCTACCAAATCTGCGATGTCGCTACCAAAGAGAGCCCTAAAAACAAAAAAGCGATCACTCTTAAGAAGGAAACCCTGTCTGATCTCAGAAAAGAAATGAAATCCATTTACGAAGATAGTATCCTCGAAGAAAGTCTAGGCAATGTCGAGGCTGCTAAAGAAAAATGGAAGAAGATCATGCAAAACGACTTAGAGTTTGACGACTACTACAAAAAAGCGAAACGCAAGCTGAAAAAGTATGGTGAAGGTATCTAGTGAAGTTTGACGAGAGGTCCTACTCTGGCAAACTTTTTCGACCTAGCCCAATTCTGCACATAGAAAAAGATGCCAGCCTGATTATAGTTGCGACCCCATGGGGGCATCGATCTGGCGCTAAAAAAGTGGTCGAGAACATTGTAGATCTCTACCTATCTTCACAGAGCGATGGTGAGGCCACCTCAGCCTTAGATAAAATGACGTCACTTTCGCAAGCAGCAAACAATTTGCGCTCCTGTGTGCAGTTAGCAAACAAGGTACTCTATCAAGAAGATAACAAAGCCGAGTACGAATCAGGTCTTGAGATATTTGTGGGCACCATACTTGGTGGTGAATTCAGCTTTATTCAAATTGGTCAGCCCCAGGTGTTTCTTCTTCGAGAGTCCTACCCAATTGCACCACTTGCCACAAACGTGGATCTATCAGTTTCGTTGAGTCCTCCAGGCAAAATGTTGGCCCCAATTCCAGCAACCCTCATGGGGCTAGAGCCACAGGTCAATCTAAGTGTTCATTCTTATGGCATACAAGATGGCGACCGCATTGCACTGTTGAGTCGCTCGTTTGCCACCTCTCGCTTCTTATCCATGGACAGTTCCGACGCAAACCTAGACTCTATGACCGACGAATTGGTCAAGCAAGACCAGCACATGCCGTTCTGGCTTGGAGTTGTAGACACCACCTCGTGAATTTGAGACCATAAACAGTAATGAAGTTAGCACTTTCACCCAGGCAAAGCCTGCGCTTTGGCATGAGTATTGAGATTAACCCCTTGGGAGACCAAAAAGTCTGCTCCTACAATTGCGTTTATTGCAATCTCGGCCCCACTGAAATCAGAATGAATCAGGTAAAAAAGCAAATGGAGTTTCCATCGGTTGATGCAATTGAATCAGCCTTGCGAGAGATCATTACCGAGTCTGTTACTCAAAATACTTCAATAGACTCTCTTTTAGTGTCTGGCAATGGAGAGCCCACTCTTCATCTTGAGATAGATCAGCTCACTGAAAGACTGCGAAAAGTTCAGCAAGAAGTCTTACCTAATGCGAAATTGATCATTTTGACTAACGGAGCTCACATAGAAAACAGACGAACCGTTGAAACACTCAATTTGTATGATGAGCGAGTGATCAAAATCGATGCGGCGAGCGAAACTGGCTTTAAAGCTGTCAATGCGCCTCTAATTCGCGGAAACATGTCGAAAGTCACCTCTGGAGCCCGAAAACTCAGTGATTGCATCATTCAGAGCGTTTTCTTTCAGGGGCAAAACTCAAACCTCGATGCTGACGAACTAGACGAATGGATGGAAGTGGTCGGCATAGTGAAGCCCAAATCAATTCACATCCACACGCTTGCGAAAGATTCGACAAATAACCCCGATATTTCGCCTGCAACGGAAGACGAACTGTATACGATTCTTTCAAAGTTTCAAAGAAAGTCGAATATAGAAATCAAAGTCTTCTACGACCCCGAGGCCACTTACATCTAAAATCAAACAACTCATCAATCTACTAGGGCGATCTGTTTTTCGGTGAATTTTTGAACCTGACGTCTAAAGCCCGCATACCTCGGAAGAGCTAGAGCCAGTTCTGTCCAGCTTGGCATAGATAAATCTTGAGTGTCAGTCGACCAAGTCAATCCGCTTCGATAGTTCAAACCATAAGTGAGTTGCTCCAATTGAACCCACCTGTAGTGCCTGAGAAATCTCTCTTTTTTACGCTCAACTTTCACTGGGTCAGACTCAGACGCCCATGACAAAAACTTACGAAAAGTAGAGTCGAGACAACTTTGCGGAGAAATCTTACTCTTCGGTTCAATCAAATACTCAGCGCAGCCAGTGAGCGGTAGCTCTGGCTCGGCAAGGTTGTCATTCTTGAGGTTTTTAAGAGCTACAAAAGCCCAATGAGCCTTACCTTGAGCCTTGCCGATTTTGAGTAGGTCGTCCCAATCTTGAGTTTTCAAATTTAGGCGAGCTCTCCAACCCCAGACCTGGTCATCCCAAGATCGGTGCAAAGACAAATGCTTAAGGGTTCGCGCTAGCTCTTTGTGGTTTGGGTTTTCAGAAAAGTACTTTCTAGACAGCAGGAGCTTTTCTCGAAGTGTCTCGGAGTAAGGCCTCCAGCGCTTATATGGCAAAGACGACACAAAACCCTCAATCTCGGCTAGCGAATCAAGGGCTAGCGGATCTTTTAGGTCGATCTGCGAGCGTTCAAGACGATCATAGATGGTGTTATAGAACCTGACCCGCTTGTCAAAAATGTAGAGGTACTGATTCATTCGAATACTGAGCCTCGGAATTCCGACGTCGCGCCAAGACGCCCAAGCCGACTCGATCGGGATCATCCGCTTCTCTGGTAAACTGTTTTCAAGTGACTCGAGCACCGGCCGCAAAGAGAGTGTGTTGTACTGACTCGCTTTTGAAGGTGTAGTTTCTAAGTAGTCAAACAGGGTTTGGCCCACATCTGCCAATGTGACATTTTGATCAACCTTCCACTGCAGACCCTTGTCTCTTTTTTTACGCTTAGGTTTGATAAGAAGCTTCACTTGAATGTTCTCGGTGTACAGATTCACTCCCCGCTCTTCTCTGGGGTCTTTTTCTAACAGGCCTCCGTTAAGCCCAGCCAGCACAACCGTGGAGGAGTCCCACAAACCTAAACCCTTTAGAGAGTTGACGAGGTTGCCAATTGATTCATCTATTTCTTCAAGCTGGCTTTGAGAGGTTTGACTGCGAATCTCTCCTTCGTTGTTCAATGTCGTTTGATTCGGGTACTGCAGATCAGACAGGTAAATCACCAAAAAGTTGGGCCGGGCCAGGTCATCGCGCAACCAATTGACCGCCTCTGTAACCAAAGTGTCAGCCGGCCTAAACGTTTTGCCTGCGTTCAGGTTTACCGAATCACGAAAAGACTCAAAGCCTTGCCCCAGACCCGATTTGTAGAGCACGGGTGGCCCAGAGGAAATAAAGGCTGTTCGGTAACCTTTCTTGATCGCCACCTCAGGTACCGTAAGCCAAGACGCTGGCAAGAAAGTCTCACCATGATCTCTGAGACCATGCTCCACAGGATAGACCCCAGTAAATATTGATGCCAATGCCGGGCTTGAAAGCGGAGAAGGGGCATAGGCGTGAGTGAATCGAACAGCCTCTTCACAAAAAGCGTAGAATCCTCTTGCCTGACCGGGGTCATCGCCAAGATTGGAGCAAGTAAAAGACTCAAAAGCCAAGCCCTCTACAGCTATGACAATCAGAGACTTGGCCCTTTTCTCTCCCCAACTACAGCCGGTTAGCTGTGTAAAAACTATTAGAGTGACTAGCATTTGGATAACAGTAGGCAACTTCAGCATGCCACTCACGATACTATTTAACCCCATCTCTTGACCCTACCTACCCTGCCCGGAGATAATCGTTTCGGCGTAAAAAAGGAGCCCAAAATGCTTACGGACAAATTTTTTGTCATTGCTCAATTCGGTCATGACATCACTCTCTGGATCCTCATTCTTCTTAGTGTATTCAGCTTAGCTTTTATTCTCGAGCGATTCATTACGCTTGGCAAAGTTAAGTCAGAAAGTAAGAAAATTGCATCGCAAATCAGCGAAACCCTGCAAAGCAGCGATCTCTCTGAAATCGAGCAGATGAGCCGCGACAAACAAACCCTTGAAGGACGAGCCCTGGCCTACGGCATGAGACACGTCAAAGAGAAAGGGGCTGATGGCTTAGAAGAGCTCTTCAATTCGTATTCATTAGTTGAGAAGCCTAAACTTGAACGCTACCTCAACTTCTTAGCAACCGTTGGGTCAAACGCCCCGTTCATCGGCCTTTTGGGTACTGTTTTCGGTATCATGGACGCCTTCAGAGGCTTAGCACAAAGCCAAGGTGAGGCCTCTGCAGTTATGCAAGGTATCTCAGAAGCGCTTGTCGCGACTGCAATTGGTTTGATCGTTGCGATTCCAGCGATTATCGCTTTCAACTACTTCTCGAAGCAGGTTAAGAGCGTCATGCAGAGCCTAGATTCGGTTCGCGAACTCTGCTTGGCGTATGCAAAAAGCTCTAAAGGAAAGGGCTAAGAGCCATGGCAGCTAAAGTTGGTGGTGACTCAGACGAGCCCATAGCAGAGATTAACATTGTTCCCTTCGTAGATATCATTCTGGTGATTTTGATCATCTTTATGGTTACAACGCCGTTAATCATGAAACCCAGTATTAACGTGAACCTTCCAAAGGCAGCTAGTGGAGATGAAACGACTCCTAGCAAGCTCGGTATCACGATCACCAAGGGTGGCCAAATTCTGTTGAATGGTGAAGAATCATCTGAAGAGGCAATCAAAAATTATGCTACAGAGATGTCTGCTCAAAAGCCTGACGTGCAAGCTATCATTTCAGCAGACAGAGACGTGCCTCACGGGCAAGTGGTGGCTGTTATTGATGCCGTAAAATCTGGTGGCGTAAAGAAATTTGCGATCACAATCGACAATAAGTAAGAGTTAATCAAACCATCGCCTTTGCACCTAGCAAGTCTTGATAGAGGCGATTACCTTACGGTATCTGAGACTTTTTGATAGAGGCAGCTGATCCACATATTCCAATCAGCGTCGCCTTTTTTTCTAAAATTTTGCAGTTTGAATCCGCTAGGCATTTTGCTGATGACTTGCTTGGTGTTCAAAACAGAATCACCACAACTTCTACTTTGCAGAATACTAAAACCTGCGTCAGTTTCACTAACGGCCACTCTTATCGTACACCCCTGAAAAAGCTCTTTGTTCACATAAGGCTGTTTGCCTAAACCGTAGCTCAATACATGATGAGCAAGGCTTATGGTCACATAGGCTCCTTGCTCAATGCTCATCGTGAGCTCTCCTTCACCCAGGCAGCGCTCACCACTTTCAGCTCTCACGACTTGGTGACTACCCTCAACAATATTTACTTTTTCTTGCAACCAAGCTTTTAAAGACTTCATGGTCTGAGGCGCAACTGCCGCCTCATCTTCTCGATATTGAGCATTTGCACAGAAGGTCAAGACTAGCAGGCTCGCTACGAGAATCTTCCATGCCCCCTCAAATTTGCTCATCTGCACCCCCGTACTCTCGAAACCTGCTCACGAATCAAAGCTTGGCTACTTCTCAATGGCTCAAAATACCCACCACCATTGAAAAACCGCTGCTGCCGCCTGTCTGGGCGGCATGTGATGGCACCATTAATAGAATAAGCCCCACACAGAGTATCGCCAAGAATTTGTAAACCGCAACTCAGAGCATCCTCATAGTTTCTGAGGTTGCTCTCACGAGCATTACAGCCTTCGTTTCGCTTGCCACGGCCGATTTCACTACCTGATGGTCCCCAGTTTGATGGCCCTTGCAGAAGGCCCTCAGCCCAAGAGTTGGTGCCCTGAGCCCCAGCATCTTCGTTACACGACGACTCTTTCATAGCTAGCCCTGCTATTGCCGAAACCCAAACTGCGAGCTTTCTGTCTGTGCTTAGACTATTGTAATTCGGGCAAGCGTCACCGAAGTAGCCAGCTGGGACTTCGAACCACTCTCGGGGGTCAACATCGACGTGATAGGTCTGACCCCGGTTGGTGCCGATCATTTCAGATACGATGAACTGGCCCCAAGGGCCCAAACTCCCTTCTCCCTCAACAAAGTTTAGACAGTCAGGGTTGAAGTCTCCGACGTTACTGACGTTGTTCAGTGCCGGAATCTCAATGTTCCATTCAGACGGGTCTTGGTCTCTCAATGTTTCGATGTTTGCAAGATCTTGCAGAACATTGGTTCGCATCAGCGGGCGTAGGGTGCCAAGCCCGGCGGCTTCGTTGGGCAAAATATCGCAACCCTCAACCTCTGAACCAATGTGGTCAATCAAATCATCTGCAGAAATAAAAACTTCGGGACGAGCTAGATTTCTTCTCTGCCCTTGGTCGTGAGCTGGGTTCAGGTCGAGATCACGAGTGATATTAGTGAAGCCTTCTGTTCCTGCTGGCTGGTGGAACATTCGGTAGTAGACTCGTTCGATACCACGAGCGTCTCTCATAACAACATGACCAGCAAACTGAAGTTCGTCGCCTGCTTGGATGGGATTACGCAACCGGTACGGCATGGCTCGAGTTCCCTGAAGGGTGCCATCCCCCCTGTCGACAAAGCCAAAGTAAATGTTGCCTTCGTTTACTGTAAATGTCTCTGTGGTGAGAAAATCGTTGGGGCCCTGACGATCTTGCCCGCTTGCAACCAAAGCCGTCGCCACAAGCGCAGCTACACATGCTTTGAATAGCACAGCCAACTGTCCTGAGTAGGCACGATTCAAATGCTTGAGAAGCCCGCAAAAGGCCCCAAACTGACGACTCTTCATCACTCTCCCACAACTCTTCTATATTATAGAACAGCCTTTGATTAGGGTAACCTCATACTTCAAATGCAGTAGTAAGGTGGGGCTTAAGCACCCGAATAAGGTCTTGCTGGACTAGTCTCTGGCCTATGACTGTCTCAATTTGAGTCATTGTATTCTGTTGAAATCCGCAGGGTGAAATGCCTTGAAACGCTGTCTCTGAAGTCCATAAATTCACAGCTGCACCGTGATATGTCGACCATTTTTTAACAGCGATTCCTATAGAGGCAAGCTTTTGATCCCCTACCCAAACTCCAGTGTAAAGAAGATCATCTTTAGCTCCATCACCTGCTGAGCTCGATTGCGAGAGCCCCTCAGGGGCAGTTTGGGTCGATGAACTTGTGTCAGTTTGTGAACTCTCTTCATGGTCTGTAACTTGTTTCTGTAGCCAAAGTGGTCGGTTCCGAGCCTCGACCCCGAGCTCTCTGACCCCGGCAATCAGCGCCTCTTCGAGTAAACGCAAGTACTGGTGAATATCTTTGGCTCTTAAGTTCTTGCGAGACTTTTTAAGATCTAGAATCGGGTAAATCACCAACTGCTCTGGCCCGTGATAAGTTGCACGACCTCCTCTTGAGGTCTCGACAACATCGCCCTGCCAACCTTGCAAATCACTTGGGCGCGATGAGCGCCCCAACGTCACAACCGGAGGGTGCCAACAGAAAACAACTTGATCAGGCATTTCACCGCTTGCGACCTTCTCTAACAAAGAAAGCTGCTTTTCAGCAGCTTCCTGATAATCAATCAGACCCCAGTCTTGAAACTCAAGCACGCGCCGAAGCTCCAGACTTACCACCTTTAGCCAATGGCTTTTGAATGATGTGAATGGCATGCCCCAATGTGGCCTCTGCAGCTTCCATCATAGTCTCACCGAGCGTTGGGTGCGGATGAATGGTCAGAGCCAAGTCTTCAAGAGTGGCTCCCATTTCAATCGCCAGAGCAGCCTCTGAAATCAAATTGCTCGCCTCGGGCCCCACAATGTGAACACCAAGAAGCACATTGTTATTTGCATCTGCAATCATCTTTACAAAGCCATCAGTATGCATCATTGAAACCGCTCGGCCATTAGCACCAAACGGAAACTTGCCAACTTTGAGATCTGTGTAACCAGCCGCTTTGCACTCCTCTTCGGTCATACCAGCTGAGGCAATTTCAGGATCAACAAAGATAACAGCAGGCACAGTCTTGGCGTCGTAAACTCGGTTTTGACAAGCAATAACTTCTGCGACCATTACACCTTCATGAGAGGCCTTGTGTGCTAGCATTGGCTGACCAGCTATATCTCCAATGGCATAGATACCTGGAGCGCTTGTCTTTCTCTGAGGGTTCACTTCAATAAAGCCTTTACTGTCAACTTTAACCCCTGCTGCTTTGAAATTCATTTCATCAGAGTTTGGCTTTCTACCAACTGTAAGTAAAACCTTGTCGGCTTTGAAAGTCTCCATCTTGCCTTTCACTTCGGCTGTGACCTCAAGGCTCTTACCAGATTTCTTCCAAGACTTTGCGAAGGCATTAAGATGAACAGTCACGCCATTCTTTTTTAGTTTTCTCGCCACAACTTGAACACACTCTGGGTCGGCCATGCCTTTCAAAAGGGCGTCTGAAGCTTCAAGTACAACCACCTCTGCACCTAAGTTTTTCATGTAAGAGCTGATTTCTAAACCAATGTAGCCACCACCGATGACCACCAAGTTCTTTGGCACCTCTTCAAGATCGAGTGCACCTGTAGATGACAACACATCAGTCTCATCTGCCTGAAAACCTGGAATATCAATAGGTCTAGAGCCTGTGGCGACGATGAAGTTTTTGGCTTTCACCGCCTTTGGCCCCTCTTTAGTTTGAACTGTGATTTCACCAGAGTTCTTAAAATCAGCTACACCCATGATGATGTCGACTTTGTTACCTTTTAGAAGCTGACTCACTCCGCCAGACATTTTGTCGCAAACAGACTGCTTCCAAGTCTTCAACTGCTTCATATCAAAATCAATTTTACCGACTGTAAAACCCATTGATTTACCGTCGTGCTGCATCTTATGTAGAAAATGACCAGCGGTGATCATAGCTTTCGAAGGGATACACCCGACGTTCAAGCAAACACCACCTAGCCACTCGCGTTCAATAATGGCTGTTTTCATTCCCAATTGTGCCGAACGAATCGCCGCAACGTAGCCACCAGGCCCAGAACCAATCACACAAACATCATAAACTTCGCTCATCTTTTCTCTCCTAAAAGAAGAGGGCTCTTTTTGGGTGCCCTCATCTCAAGTCTTAATTCATTTTGAAACTCTTAAATCATATCTAGCATCAAGGCACTCGGCGATTCGATACGGCTCGCGAAGGCCTTCATGAAGTTGGCGGCAACAGCCCCATCAATCAAACGGTGATCACAAGTGATGGTGTAATTCATCATTTTCTGAGCTCTAAACTTACCATTGATCATCACAGGCTTGTCTTCCATCTTGTACATGCCCAAGATGGCAACTTCTGGGTGATTGATGATCGGAGTCGCATAAACACCGCCGACCGAACCAATATTTGTGATTGTCATGGTTGCGCCACGCATCTCGTCTAGCTGCAGTTTGCCTTCTCGAGCGCGTGTAGCAAGATCAACAATTTCAGCACTCAACTGTAGAATTGTTTTCTGATCTGCATTTTTGATCACTGGCACCAACAAGCCGTTTGGTGTATCCGCAGCAAACCCGATGTTGAAGAACTTTTTGTAAACGATCTCTGAAGCTTCGTCATCGATACTGGCATTGAACATCGGAAACTCACGTAATGTCGCAATCAGAGCCTTCATTACGAATGGCAAGTAAGTCACTTTCACGCCCTTGCGCTCACCCATAGCCTTAGCTTCAGTTCGCATTTTCACCAATGAGGTCACATTGACCTCTTCCATGAGTGTAAAGTGAGGCACCACTCGTTTTGCCATTTGCATGTTCTCAGCGATCTTTTTGCGAATACCTCTCATCGAGACTCGCTCTTCCATATCGCCAGGTTGACCTTGATAGCTTGGTGCAGGCATTTGAACACTTGGTGAACCAGCTGAAACCGCACCAGCGCCGCCTTTGGCACTCAACACGTCATCTCGGGTCACTCGGCCAGCAAGACCAGAACCTTGTAGCTGGTTAATGTCGACACTCATCTCTCTCGCAAGTCGACGAGTACCAGGAGTTGCCAAAACTGTGCTGTCGGCCACTGGTGGGTACATCTCAGCAGAAGCTCCTGCTGAAGCCGGCGTAGCTGCTGCTGGTTGTGGTGCATGAGAGCCACCGTTAGTTTGTGGCTGAGGAGCTGGGGCAGCAACTGGCTCTGGCTCGGCAGCAGGGGCCGGAGCACTTGCCGCTGCACCTGCGCCCGACTCATTTAACACCAACATCACAGTTTCAATCGGGATCACGTCTCCCTCTTCGGCCTTGAGCTCTTTTACAGTGCCAGCGTAAGGGCTCGGCACTTCAACAGTTGCTTTATCAGTCATGACTTCTGCAATTGGTTGATCGGCTTCGACGGAGTCGCCAACAGCAACTAACCACTGAACCAACTCACCTTCTGTTACACCTTCACCAATATCTGGTAAATTCACATCTTTAGTCGCCATGACTCTGCTCTCCTCTCACATTCCGAATGAAAATGAACCGTTACTACGTTTATCTCTACGAGATAGGACTTCAACTTAAATTTTCTGATATTTATTCAACGTTTCGCTTTTTTTCGATGACGCCCTTCATGAAAAACTCTCCTGCACGGTAGGAGCTTCGCACAAGCGGCCCACTTGCAACATACAAAAAGCCCATGGCCTCTGCCTCAGCTTGCCACTCTTTGAACTCATCTGGCGTGTAGAACTTCTCAACCTTTAAATGGCGTCTTTGCGGCTGCAGATACTGCCCAAAAGTTACCACATCGCATCCAACATCGATCAGGTCTTGTAGAGCCTCTCTGATCTCATCGGCGGTTTCACCGAGCCCCAGCATAATAGAAGACTTCGTGTAACGGGTTGGGTCACGGTCTTTCACCATTTTTAGAACATCTAGGCTCTGCTGATAGCCAGCTCGAGGGTCTCGAACGGTTTTGGTAAGCCTTTTCACCGTTTCAATATTGTGTGCAAATACATCTGGCTTAGCATCGACAAGCTTGTGCACGAACTCGGGGTTACCACTAAAATCTGGCGTCAAAACCTCTACAATCAGATCAGGCCGCTTCTCCTTCAGAAGGCGGACAGTTTTGGCAAAATGTCCCGAGCCCTCATCTTCAACATCATCGCGATCGACACTTGTAAGCACAAGGTAGTCCAAATCCATCTTTGAAACTGCAGTCGCCACATTCTCTGGCTCGTTCTCGTCGAGAACTCCTTTAGGGTTACCAGTCTTGACGTCACAGAACCTGCAACCCCGAGTGCAAACTTCACCCATGAGCATCATCGTCGCCGTGCCACCCGACCAGCACTCAGCAATGTTTGGGCACTGCGCTTCTTGGCAGACCGTCGCAATGTTCAGCTCTTTCATCATGTTTTTGATTTCAAGGTACTTTTCACCCGCTGGAGGCCTAATTTTGATCCAGCTGGGCTTTGGCTGCCTGCGACGAGTGGGCTTAGCTGGAGCTGCTGAGGCAGCTACAGCGCTGGCTGATTTTGTGGCCTGATTTGCCATAAAAACTCCTTGAAACATGGGTGGTCTCTAAGAGATATGTTCTAGCAGAAGAGCCTAGAAAGTCCAGTTGGATGGGGTTTTTGAGAGATTTCTGTGGGAGAGAAAACGTGAAAATTGAGCTACCTGTGCAAGAGGGAACGTTTAAAAAGCGCTACAAGCGGTTTTTTGCCGATATCGATTATCAAGATGAAACCATTACAGCTCACGTGCCCATCTCGGGTAGCCTCAAGGGCTGTCTCGAAGAGGGCCAAGCCTGTCGTTTTAGCGTCAGTGATGACCCAAAGAGAAAGCTACCTTACACCCTGTTAATGGTAAAATCTCCCTCGTCTTGGGTGGGGGTTAACACCAACCTAGCCAACCACTTGGTTTGGGAGGCCTACCAGGCAGGTCACCTTTGGAAGACCTTCAAGGGCGGTCAAAAAGAGGTCAAAATTAGCGACAAGAGTCGCATAGACATGGTCGTCTGGAAACCCAAAGGCGAGCTAAAAGCCGATCAAAAAATCTCACGCGAAGACTTTGCGAACTCGAAATTTCATTTCGTCGAGATCAAAAACGTGACCATGTGTGAAGAGGGTACGGCCAAGTTTCCAGACGCAGTTACTACCCGAGGCCAAAAGCACATCGATGAGTTGGTAGAATTGCTTGAGCAAGGTCACAGCTGTGAGTTTGTTTTTGTGGTTCAAAGACAAGACGCAAAGGTTTTCAAACCCGCTGACGAAATCGACCCAGTCTACGGCCGCAAACTCAGAGAGGCTAAGAAGAAAGGCCTAAAGATCACTGCGCTCGCCTGCAAGATGAAGAAAAACGAAGTTCAGATCGACCCTGAAACAAAGATCAAAGTTGTTTTGTAGATTGTGAGTGCCTCTTCGCCCCGAGCCTTGAGGTGCTCGGGCCACAAAAACTGATCTCGACAAAAAAAAGCAGCCCAATAGACTGCTTTTTTTATTTAACTTTTCTACAAGAAGCTTACTTCTTATCGAGGTGACGATCGATCACCTTTTTGAACTCAGGAAACGGGTAAGCGCCTTTCAAAGACACACCATTCACCAAGAAACCTGGAGTTCCGCTGAAACCAAACTTTCTTGCTTCAGACATATCAGCTTCGATGATGTTTTTCACGGCAGCTGAATCCATGTCTTTCTTCAATTTTGACATGTTAGCTCCGGCTTTCTTTGCCATTTTATCTAAGAAAGCTGTTTTGCCAGAACCCAACATTTTTGGTCCTGCTTCGAAAACTGCATCGTGAAATTTCTTGGCTTTAGACGCACTCTGCATAGCAATAGCCTCATAGTACTGAGCAGCAGGCATGGCTTCTGGGTGAAAATCCAAAGGCAGGTGCTTGTAAACGACTTTCACTTTGTCGCCGTAAGCTTCCATAACTTCTTTTACGGTGTTGTATCCACGCTGACAGTAAGGGCACTGAAAGTCGCTGTACTCAACAATGGTGATCGGAGCATCTTTCGGACCGAAGACAGCACGAGACGCCTGAATCTCAGGGGTTTTTGGATTGCTGAATTCTTCTTCCATTCTTTTCTCTTCAGCCTCAGCCTGCTTTTGACGAGCCTGGCTCTGAGCCGACTTGGCAGCTGCGTTTACAACATCGATAAACTTTTGAGGGTTTTTCTCGATGGCTGTAAAAAGAATCTCAGGGTTGTCTGCAACAAGCTTCTCCATTTGCTTGGCTGAAGGCGCACAAGCAGAGATGAATGCCAAAGCAGTCAGTGCAAATATGAGTCGCATAGTGTTTCTCAAGGTTTCTCTCCTTAAATTTGGGATTTCATTTTTTAATAGACTTCAATACTTACACAATTTCACAACAGACTTAACAAAAAATCGAGCAGCTAGTTAAGGCGTCTCATTTTGAGACTCAGGGCCTGTAAACCCTCGAAAATCAGTGCCATTTCAGAACCAGAAAGTTATACTCTGAATGCTTTGAAATTAAAATTCTCTCATTCCTGGACCTTTGGAGGATTGTCATGCACACAGTTGCTGCCCTTTTTGTCTCTCTGACGATGGCCGTTGCGCTACTGCCCGCAAGTTCTCAGGCCGAACTGTTACGTTTGAAATACAACGAACTGCAAATTAAAGACTATGACGAAATGAGAGAGATGGTCGAGGCCCAGATACTGAAGGCGAAAAACATCTCGATACAAAGTGAAGAGGAGGGGGACCCCGAATCTGGAGATCAACCAGCAATTGACGCCTTGACCAAAGCACTCAAGATTATTTTCTCAAGACCAGACAAAGACAACATGGTTGCCAAACTTGCTCCTGGAGTGAAAAAGGAGCTAATGAACTACAACGCCTATACTGATGCACTTAATGGTATTGCCACAGACGCAATTGCTTCCCTCGAAATGAAAAAGCTTCCGGTTGTCTACAGGGCCACCTCTATTTTTGTGCTAGAGAATCTCATGAGCGAGATTCGCCCTGAGCTTGTCGAGAGCCAGGAGCTATTTTCAATTGTCAAAAAAATCAAAAAGGCCGAAATTGAGATCACCAAAGACGTCAGAAATCACCGAAAGCTGACCGGCATGTACAACACGACCTCTCCCTCTGAGACCGCCAGCAAGATCGTAGGCAAAGTCAAAAAGCGGCGTAAAAAACTGCAGAAAAAGAAAGACAAGCAAAAGTAAGACTCGCCCATTCGGCTAGCACAAATTCTCTACTTGGCTAACGACTATTTTTTGGCGGGAGCAAAGTCGAGCTCTTAGCAGTTGCTATTTTACTTAATAATTTCGATACCTTACCGCTCGTAAATTGTGTTTCAATTTGATGCGAGCTTAAGTTCCTCTGCCATTTCCCGAACTCTTTACTAGAGGCTATGAGCAAAAATGCTCTCTGTAGCCACTTTGAATCTCATGGGAAGAGGCGGTCAAATTGAACGAAGACGAAATTTGGGGATTATGCAAACTCACATTGGCACTGGTCTTAGTGCTAGGTGCAGGAGTCTACGCCACGAATGGCAGACCTTCACATCGAATTAAAAGAGAAATGCAGAGGTTAAAAGACGAACGAGCTCCCGCTTCTTTGCTGAAAGTCACCTCATCGACTTTGAGTAGAATTCAGCAACACAGCCCGAACATCTCAACAGTTGATCTTGAGTGTATCGGAGAAAAGAAAGTGATTCGCCTCAACAGTGAATCTGAGCAGATGAGGCTGGTTGGTCAAAATTGCAAGAGCCTAAAAGGTGAACTCGCCATCAAAAATATAACAAATGGTTTTGAGGCTTCAGTATTTCAAAGGGCGAAATCAAAATTCTCGTCGGACTATCTCAGTCTCAACAAAGGCACAAACGCGATTCAGGTTTCATTCTTGAATGACGGCAAAGAGCAGCTTGCAGCCGAGCTTGTGGTTACAAGAAAGTAGCTTCAATTGCCTATTGAGTCCACGCTATACCCAAGATACCCAGAGTCTCTTCTCGCTGATTGCGCTCTGGTTTGAATGGAAAGTGCGAAAGGGTCAATGAAGAACTCACACCTGGCAACAGGCTACGCCTAATCACAAAGCGGCCACCTTCTCGCTCAATAAAGGCATCTGTTGTGAACCTCCATAATCGATCAAGCCTACCCCCAAGCGTAAGGCGCGTGTCTTGTACGGCCCCCGGGCCGAAGGCTTGTGGGTCCATCTGCATAAAAACTCGAGCATCGAGGTCTTTTGGATTCTTCAGGCGAACTTGAAAAAAGTTACCCGAGAGCGAATAGTTCATATCCAACTTATAGCCTTGCTTCACTTCCACCTTCACCTTACTTAAGCGATCTTTTAGCTCGTAAACTCGTCTCAGTTCGGGGGTTGATTTCGCGTACTGATCGATATGATGCTCAGCTAGTCGCTTAGTCATGTACTCACCGAAAATTTGCTTTCTCTCGGCATCTTCTTCGAGAGTGACGCCAACACTTGTACGGTAAAAATACTGATCAAACCGACTCGGGTTGATAACGTTTCTTTCGACGGCAGACCGACCAAACTGCTGCTCGTAGCGGTAGCGAAACTCACGGCTTAAGATCTTGTCAAAAATGACTCCTCTTAAATCTCTTTTTTTATCCCCTGGGGGTGACGAGAAAATGTTGAATTCTTCAGTGCGGCTGGTTTGCTCATACTCGACATCCATCACGTAACCGGGGTGGTAACCCACCACATCTTCGTCGGTCTGACCGAAGCCAACCGCGGGTATGAATAGCCAAATTAGACAAAAAGCACGCATCATGATCAACAAATGTGCAAACCCCAGACCAGATAAACAACTCTAACTATCTGTAATTACTGCTAATTCCTAAGCCTGTTTAACGTGAAGCTCTGCTCGTGTCAGTTTCATTTCAAAGTCAGAGACCAACCTGTAAGTTGTTGATTTTTCTAACAATTTGGGTGTAGTTTTCAGACACAAACGAGACAATTTTTGCGAAGTGAGTTAGGACAGTTGTGAATGAGATCACTGCTCTTCGGCCGGGTCGGTCGATGCCACTAAAAACTAAATCTGACCTGCATCTGGCTAGAAAAATCTGGCACTTTTTGGGAGTGATGGTGGTCATATATTTGTACCACACCAACACTCGTGCTGATGGTCTGCAGATCGCTTTCGTTATCACCCTGCTTGCTATTGCAGTCGACAGCATTCGACACAGTGTAAGCTCTGTTAACAAAATTGTCTGTCAGTTGATGAGCCCTGTTATGCGTGAGCGAGAACGCGATTCAATGGCGGGCTTAACTTGGTTAATGATTGGTGTAACTACTATTGTCTACCTCTTCTCAGACGATGTGGTGACGCTCTCGCTCTTGTTTTTGGCCATTGGTGACCCCGTCGCCAGCTACGTCGGCTTAAGGCTTGGGAAAGACAAAATCATTGGCAACAAAACCTTGCAGGGTTCAATGGCGGCCTTCTTTGTTTGCTTTGTGATCTCTGCTGTCTATTTCTATTTTCAAAACTTGATGACAGACCGGCTGCTCATAGTGAGTGTTATTGCAGGTCTCGTTGGTGCCATTACCGAATTGGTTCCCATCTTTAAGCTCGACGACAATTTGACTTATCCCGTGCTGAGCTCAAGCTTTCTTTGGGTCTTGTTTGCTGTCTTTGGAGGGGCCTAGCTCTATGAAAACACCTCAACTGAAGTTTAACCGCAAAAGAGACAACGATGGTCATCAGCCTCGGAAACCACTCGGCGAAAGAACCCGGCGGTTGCGCAGACGTATGAGCATGCACATTTATGTGATCCCGACCTTACTCACCCCGGCCAACATGTTTTTTGG
>JABSOQ010000001.1 GCA_013216195.1 Bdellovibrionales bacterium | reverse complement strand
GTAGTACGTAGGCCTAGGGTCGGCAGCGACGGCTTTGAAGCAGTCTTTGTCTTCCCATGCATCTTGCCATTTTGTATCAATTTCACTATGCGGATAAGCCATAAGACCTCACGAAAGACCAGTGCGATTATTATCAACCATTATCAAAGCCCGGAACCTTACCAAATCCCTGGCTATTTCGCTAGTACCACTGACAAATTGCTAACAATCTTAAGTGGGCAAATTCAGCTTAAAAACCCCGTAGAATGGCTTAATCCCAAAGACTAGAGCAGAAAAACCAGCCTCGCTCTCTTGGCCAGTCGGCTTATAATAGAGCTATGGATTCTAAGTTCGAAAACTCCAGAAGAAGGTTGCTGGTCGTTGATGATGACGATGAGACGCTGAAGCTTGTAACGGCCGCCTTAACTCATCAGGGCTACAAGGTCAAAACGGCTACATCAGGTGATGAGGGCCTAAAAGAAATGAACGACTGGAGGCCCCACCTCGTCTTGTTAGATGTGAATATGCCTGGCCTAAATGGCATCGAAACCCTGCGCCGATTGCGTGAGCGAGATGAGTATGTGAGTTGCCTTTTTGTCAGTGGGATGTCGAGCCCCGAGGCTGTAATTCGCGGTCTCGATTCGGGCGCAGACGACTATATACGCAAGCCATTTGATGTGCTTGAGCTGCTTGCAAGAGTCAGAAGTCAGCTTAGAATCAAAGACCTTAACGACAAATTGAAGGCTGCGAATTCGAAGCTGAAAGAGCTTGTAGATATCGATGATCTAACAGGTTTGTTCAATATGCGCTCGCTTTACAAGAAGCTCGATTTCGAATTGGACCGCGCCAGAAGGTATGATCGATCAGTCTGTGTTCTCATGATGGATATGGATCACTTCAAAAAAGTGAATGATAATCACGATCATTTGTTTGGCAGTTTTGTGTTGTCAGAGGTCGGCTCGATCATTCGAGAGAATATTCGTAAAGTCGACTTTGCTGCCCGCTACGGTGGAGATGAATTCTTGGTCGTTCTTACAGAGATCAATCTGGAGGGGGCGAAAATCTTTGCTGGTCGACTTCGCGAGAGAATTGAAGGCTATCAATTTGAAAGCGATGATCACAGTATGGAGCTCACAGCCAGCCTTGGTTTCGCAATTGTGAACCCAAAGAGGCATGATCTTGATGCTCGGGCTCTGGTTCGCCATGCAGACAAAGCCCTTTATACTGCCAAGGCCAATGGTCGCAATCGGTTTGAGTTTAGCGATTTCACAGCTGAGGCCGAGCCTGAGCAAGCAGGTGAGCAAACCGTTGAAGAGAATGTCACGCCACTGCGTAAGGTCGACTGATTACCAGGTGAGGTGAATCTTGAATTTGCCTGAGTTCAGACCTATCTTAAGACTATTCAATTAATTGATCAGCTGAGTCTTACAGCACGGAGTATGCATGTCTGAAATTAAGCCCTATTACGATGTTTTTGACTTCAAGAGTTTCAACATAGCCACCTTGCATGTTGATTCTGAGTCTCTCAAAGGCAATCCCCTTGGTGACACTCACTTGCGCAAGAGCCCAATACTCATTCCAAAAGGTGACACCCCAAAAGGTGGCTGGCCGGTAGTGTTTGTGCTGTCTGGGTTTGCTGGCAATGGCACCAAGGCGTTCAATGACAAGGGTTTTGAACAGAATTATCCACAAGATATCGACGACCTGGCGTCGAGAGGTAAAGCGCCCTTGGCGGTTTACGTCTTTGTCGATGCTTGGACTAAGTGGGGTGGCTCACAGTTTATAAACTCGAGCTCTGTTGGTAAGTACGAAGACTACATTGCGTGTGACATGGTTGCGACCGTGAAAGACTTCGTTGAAGTGAGCGACAGAGCAGAGAACTGGGCCGTCGTTGGTGGTAGCAGTGGTGGCTATGGGGCTTTGCACTTGGGCTCAAGGTATCCAAATGTCTTTGGAAGAGTTGCTGCTATTGCGCCTGATAGCTTTTTTGAGGCGAGCTTGTTACCAGATATCTACAAAGCTTTGCCAGTCATTCACAAAATGGGTGGTTTGCAAGAGGTGATTAAGTCTCTTGAAAAGGGGCGCTTGTTGAATTCTCGATCAGGCTTTTCGGTGCTAAATGCGATTGCGATGTGCAAATGCTACCTGCCCGCAGACAACAAAGACGGCTTCGAGTTTCCTGTTGATCTCGACACCGGTGTGCGAATCGAGGAGCGATGGCAAAAACTGAAGCAGCAAGACCCTGTTGTGTTTTTGCATGAGCGCCGAGACAAAGTCGAAAAGCTTGCTTCTGTGTATGTAGATGTCGGTCTGTTTGATCAGTACAATTTGCAGTTTGGCGGAAGACAAATTCGCCATCTAAGTATCTAAGTATCTAAGTATCTAAGTATCTAAGTATCTAAGTATCTAAGTATCTAAGTATCTAAGTATCTAGCTTGGTTTTATGAAAACTGCTTGTCTAGCCACTCTAACATTTCGGGTCGTCTTTTTGACAGATCGCTATGACTCCCCTCAAATTCTGTGTAGGTCAGCTCGATATTAAGCGGCCTTAGACATTAGATACTTAGATACTTAGATACTTAGATACTTAGATACTTAGATACTTAGATACTTATGAAGCAGTTGATGCAACCTGAGCCAGCTGCTAGTTAGCACACTCGCTACTGATTGAGCGACTACTCCACCAGCTAAGCGGTCTGTAAACGACTTGCCTTGAGTAGCTGAGTCTCCACTGCTGCTCGAGTCTCTCAAATTCGACCGACAGCCGAGAGTGAGTGGCCCAGTCCTTTTCGGTTTGGGCGGTGCCCATTGCTTCAGAAATTCGAATGGATTCGCGGGTGTACTCAACATAAGCAGAGAAATCATCTGTAATCTTATTGGGGTCAGCTGCACATAGGGCTACGTAGGCCAGGGCAAAGCCATCACCTGCTTCTATGCAGGCAATTTGATCTTTTGAGATCCAGGGCTGAGTCTCAAGAATTGTTTGCCAGCATAGGCCGAGGTCTTCACCGAGCCAAGCATCGGCATAGTAGAGCTGGCCTTCATACATGAAGCTGCCATCACCTAGGGGGGGAAACTCACCTTGAGCTCCCTCTGCTAGAGCATGGTTCGCAAATGAAATTGTGGCCACCAAGGCTATCAAAATTTGCAGTAAGAGATGATTAAGCTTCATTCAGTCTCCATCTTGAAATCTTGAGACTATAGCATGAACCACTTGCTCAAGGCTGATGCATTTTCAGAAGACTTGTTGATGTTGATGTTGATGTTGAAGTTGTTGCAAAACTTTCAATAGAGTTTTTGAGCAGTTTTTCATGCCCTGGGGCAGGTTCTGCATGAATTCAGACTCGACATTTTCATCACAGACATCGCTAATACATCGTATTTCTAAATAGTTAACCCCGTTTACTTCAGCTGCCACTGCGCCACCTGCGCCCTCCCAGGCCACAGCAATGCATTGTGTGTTGCGGGCGATTTCAAGGGCCCTATCGCGAGTCACAATATCTTCATTGCCACTCGCAATACCTGCGACGTGGGTTTGGTAAGAATCATTTTCTAAAAATGAAAGGTCTTTGAGCAACTCGAGTGTAGAAGACTCATAGTGAGGGAGCTTACCAACTTTTATAAACATTGAGTGAAAGTCGTGCTCAACACTAACCTTGCCAACCACCACATCAAGAGGTTTGGCTACTTCATTAATGCTACCACTTGTTCCGCAGCAAAATAGGTTTTCAAATTGCGAATTTTGAGTAAGAAGTCGGCTTGCATTTGCTGCAAAACGGGCCTTGCTATGGCCGCAGAGGGCAAGGCCTGTTTTGAGGTCTTCGGCGATATGAAGCCCGGCTTGAGGGCTTGAGATTTTGACTCCGGCTTCAGTGAGCCCGGCTAAAAGAGACTTCAGCTCAGGTTTAAGCGGGCAAAGCACCAGGCTCTTTAGTTGCTTTGGAAACTCCACTTAAACCGCCTTACTGGTTTCATTGGTTATAGTCTATTTGTTCGCCATCATCCTACCCGCAACACCTGATGAGAATCGAGCTTCTCATTGGAGCCGAGTGATTAGTAGCCTCCGGCAGCACCTTCACTTCTAGCATCGAAAGCGGCCTCAATATGCCCCTCTTCGTTAATGCGAACTCCTTTGACTCGTGCGCCCCAAGACTCTTCGACCTTGTGACCACGTTTTCTCAGTAGCTCTAGAGCGTCTGGTGATATGCGGTTGCGGTCTACAAAAACAGTGTCTGGCAAAAATTGGTGATGCAATCTAGGAGCTTGAATGGCCGAGTCGAGATCCCAGTCGCTTGCAAGCACTCGGTAAATCGCCTGCAAAGTGCCACTAATGATGCGGGGGCCACCAGGGGCACCGATCGCCATAACCATCTTACCCTCTTTTTCAACAAGCGTTGGGCTCATGGAGCTCAAAGGGCGCTTGCCTGGCTCAACTGTGTTGCCCATGCCTTGAATCAGGCCATACATGTTAGGCTGACCAGGTCGGGTTGTGAAGTCGTCCATCTCATTGTTAAGTGCAATTCCGAAGCGGTTCGACACTACCCCTGAGCCGTAAGAGCCGTTGAGGGTAACAGTTAAAGATACTGCTTTGCCATTTTTGTCCATAACTGCGTAGTGAGTCGTCTCGTTAGAGTCGACGATGGTTTTGAGGGTGATAGGTTTCAGCGACTTGGCTTTGCTGAGGCTAACTCCTTTTGCCATCTCATTTAGGTATTCTTCAGACAAAAGATAATCGAGTGGGTTTTTGTGAAAGTCAGGGTCTCCGAGAGTGGCACGGCCTCTGAAAGAGCGTTTGAGAACTTCTGCCATCAAATGCAGTTCATCGACAGACAGTGGCGCCTTTTCATGAACTTTGAGTTTTTCAAGAAGTGAAAAGGCTGATTTCATAACAACACCTCCACTGCTTGGTGGTGGCATCAGGTAGATTTTGTGGCCAAGGTAGTTGGCAGTCAAAGGTTTCAGCCATCTCACTTTGTAGTTCTTCATATCTTCTAAAGTGAGATCACCACCAGATGACTTTACCGCCTGTACGATATCTTTTGCGACAAAGCCTTCGTAAAAGCCTGAGACATTCTTGCGCTTGAATTCTTTTAGGGCTTTGACCAAACCCTTTTGGGTGAGCTTTTCGCCCGGCTTGTAGTGCACGCCCACTTTCTTCATGAAGTGCTTGCGACCGGCATCATTAAAACGTTTCTCAGTTCGCTTGGCTCTTTTTACCCATGCACCACTCACGTTAAAGCCTTTGTCAGCTAGACGCATAGGTTCTGCGAACAACTTGCTCCACCTGAGTTTACCGTGTTTTTTGTGCATTTCATAAAGGCCTGCAGGAAAGCCTGGAACTCCAACCGCGGCGCCGCCAGTAATCGAAGCATCTTTAGCTTTGTCTTTGTAGTAGCTCGGGCTTGTTTTGCCAGGAGCAGTTTCTCTGAAGTCGATCACTTCAACCTCATCGCCCATGTTGATTAGTGCGAAACCACCGCCTCCGAGTGCAGCGAAATAAGGGCTTGTTACAGCTAAGGTCAGGCCAACTGCAACAGCCACATCAACCACGTTACCGCCTTGCTCGATGATCTTCTTGCCGACTTCGACAGCATAAGGTGAAGGGGCTGAGATCATCATTTTGCTTCCTTCAGCAGGTATGGCGAAAGCTCTTTGAGCCGGCAGAAATGTTGAAATGCTCATTGTGACAATCAGCACAGCTGTCGTTAGCAGTTTGCCTGGAGCGATTCGAAATTTGAGCGAAGAGTTGTGGTGCATGAGCGCCCCCTAGGGTTGTTTGAAGTTCTATTGGGCTTGTAATTAATCAAAAATCGACAGAAGGTTCAATAGGTTATCTGCCTCTAGCGACGGCCAATCGGCTCTCTCAGCTGTCAGCACTGCAGTCGCTAGTGAATCTCCTACATGAACTCTGTCTGTGGGTTGAAGATTTCACCCGCTCAAAGTAGCTATACAGCATGTCTAGAGGAGCCCAAAACCAAGTTTCTCGTACCAGAGATCTGCCAAAGCCAAATGAGTACGTTCAAGCCCTGCTTGGTGAGTTTTCACCTTGGGCGTTTGACGAAGAAAAAGCCCCGACGCTGAAGGGTGGTTGGCGAGATGAGTTTCAGGTTGGTGGTACAGACCCCGTCGATCTCGAGATCGGCACAGGCAACGGGTTTCACTTCGCATGGAGAGCTGAGCAGAACCCTGACCGCAGCCTGGTTGGCATTGAGTTAAAGTACAAGCCGTTAATTCAAACAATTCGACGAGCCCGAAAGAATGATTCGAGCAATGCGAGAATGCTTCGCTACAATGCAAGGCTTCTGAAAGATCTGTTTGAGCCAGGTGAACTCGACAATGTGTTCGTGCATCACCCCGACCCGTGGCCTAAGAAAAGCCAAAAGAAACATCGCCTGATTCAGCCTGAGTTTTTAGAAGAGCTCTATGCTTTGCAAAAGCCTGGCAGCTTTTTTGAGTTCAAAACAGATTCAGAAGACTATTTCGATTGGGCTTTACCAATGTTTGAAAAGAGCCAATACGAGGTAGAGGGCTCAACTCGCGATCTTCACAACTCTGAGTTCGCCTCTAGAAACTTCGTAACTCATTTTGAAAGTTTGTTTCTCAGAAAGGGCCAGCCGATCTACTACGCTTTTATGTGGAAAAGGTAGCTTGCGACTTGGCCCTGCGGGGGCTAGAAGATTCAAATCTTCAAATCTTCAAATCTTCAAATCTTCAAATCTTCAAATCTTCAAATCTTCAAATCTTCAAACCAAGAAATCGGTCAGTTGCCTGTGCTCGGAGTTTGAAAGTAAGTTTGCTCTCTACAAACGTTGTAGAAGTTCAATTGGCCGCGAATCGGAGCCTCTTGAATCACCAAGCGCGATTCAGGGTACTCATAGCGCTGTCTCCAACCTCGGCTGTTGTTTGATGTCGAGTACATCAAATGAGGCTCTAGCAGCGTATTTTGCTCAACCGCAGGGCCAGCATGTCTGTAATTCTCAATCTTGCCAAAGTTGTCGACAGAAGAAGGAGCAAGTTCAAGCAACTCGATTCTCGGCATTTTAGACTGCAAGATAACCCCATAAGTGCCTCTTGCACCAACAGGTGGGTTTTTGCCAATGCCTCTCTTGTTGTAAAACCAGCAGCGGCTCTTTTCGTCGTTAAAGCGAAGGTTCACAGACATCTGCTCGCCAGGCTCTAAAATAACTTGGAAGCGCGGCGGGTTCTCTTGATTATAGTTTTCAGTAGAAGGTCCACTTGAACCAGGAGCCGTGACCTCAAGTTCTGTTTTGAGATCTTTCGCTTCACCAGTATCTGTTGTTGGATAGATGTTGCCTTTTACAGCAAGGTTGGGGCCGTTCAATTCAACATAAGGAAAAACTTGGTAGATAACACTTCTGTGTTCTCTAAAGAAGCTCCAGTTTTTGTTTGCTTGGTCCTCGTGGGCTTTCTCGGCTCGGTATTCTTGCGCAGTCAGATTCGGTGGGCCATCGCCATTGATTTCGCGGGTGTGAATACTGCTAGAAATGAACTGAGCGCTCGTCTCGAAACTCGAGAGGTCAACTTCTACCGCTAGTGGAGTTTGGTGAGGGTTGCTTACGTTCAAGGTAGCAAAGGTGGTCATTTTAAAACCGTCAGCTTTGCGGTCGCCATCACTGTAGGCGCTACCTGTGTAACTCAAATTCACGTCAGGATACTTTTGATCTTGTTTGAGTTTGAAGTAAGAGGTCACCCCGATGAGGCGTTGATCTTTGTAGGCTAGCAGTCTGCAGACTTGGCTGACAAAAGTGTCGTGGCGAGTAAACTTGTAGGTCTCACGTATGCGAGCGCGATTGAAATCAAAGTCTTGCAGCGAAGTCTGCTTGTAGTTGCTCTGAAGCTCTTGCTCGAGGTCAAAGGTCTCACAAACCATTTTCAATTTGTTGAAGCTCGTGTCTTGATACTGCAATCGGTGAGACCAAAGCAGTAAGTCATCGACTTCATCTTGATAGATGACAGCGTCGTCGTCTGAGATCGCTCGAGTGCCTTTGGCTAACACGAGGCTCTCAACGAGTCTGTTTTCGCTCGAAGCAAACACTCGCTTTAAGTTACCCGGGTGAGTCTCGCCTCTACTTGGGTCAGGCGAGTGCACCGGGTGCCGAGTTGAGCCCACCTCGTTCTCTGCGTAAAATTTGAAGTGGCACTTCAAGCCATCATTTGAAGGGTCTTGAGGTCGAAACAAGATGCCCTCGGGTATCAATTCTAAGATTTCGATCGGGCGGTCGAAGGCGAGGTCGCGGTCTTGTGTGTACTCGATGCCCACGAGTTGGTTGTTAGCGATTCTAAGATCTGAGCCGCAGCTGACGGTTGAAATAAGTCGAATGTTTTCATCAGTTTCAATGTTGTAGTAAAGCTTGTCAGAAAGCAAAAGTGAGTCGATACCCACTTCGAAGGCTCGATTGTTGAAGTCTTCATATCTGATATCGCCACCAGCTTGCTTCTCTCGGATAACAGTGAAGCCCCCTAGGTCGAGGGTATTTTTTTCATTGGTTGTCTTATCTTGGTCGCTTTTGACATCGACCTCTTCAAGACAGGCAGTTAGCGAACATACCGCAATCATTAGAGTTAATAGGCGGTAAACCCCAGTACTCATTCTAAACCTCCGAATTCGTTGCAGATAAGAGCAATAGGGGTGCCACTTGTGGTCCTCTGATTGCCCGAAATATTTGGTGGGTGTAGAGGCAAAAATGTGTCCGAGCTGGTCTCTAAAGCCTAGTAGGCCGTGCGCAATTTGTGGCTGAATTTCGGACACTTAGCCGTCCGAGATAGAGACGGTGTTTTGCACCGAATTGGTCTCTAACGTATCTGTGTCTCTTGGTTGATTCTCGGTTGATTTTCAGTTGCGGGGGGTCCATTATGAAAATTAATTGATAACGAGCTCACAACGAGCGAGTCACAGGAGAGTAATATGACCCCCTCAAGAAGAACATTCATTGGCAAATTGTCAGTGCTAGCGGCTGCAGCTGTGATCCCGAATCTGGGCTGGGCTATTGGTAAAAAGAAGAAAAAGAAAAAGGCGGCAGCTGCGGCAGCAGGTGGCGGAGCGATGTCTGTTGTTGATGTTAACAACAAAAAAGATTCTAACGTCGCGACCCTTTTGGCTTTGAACTATGTTGCGAACGTGAAAGAAGCAATTGCAAATAAAGATGTAACTGTCGCAGAAAAAGGTGGAGTTAAGCCCGAAGCACAAGGTTGCAAAAACTGCGTACTTGGTGTGAAAGACGGCGACAACTACAAGTGTCAGCTAGTACCAGCTGCCAAGTTCTATGTGCACGCTGATGGTTGGTGTACTTCATGGAACCCAAAATCATAGGCCGGCGCTAAAGCTGAATTGTGATTGTTTAATTTTTTTCGAATTAAAAAACGGAGCTCAGGCTCCGTTTTTTTGTTTATGATCGAAGGTATTCACCTTTAATTGGTGTTACTCGTCATCGGTTGATTAGGTTTCACCAGTAGTCGGTATTACTCGTCATCGGTTGATTAGGTTTCACCAGCAGTCGGTGTTACTCGTAGTTGGTCGATTAGGTGTCACCAGTAGTTGGTGTCGACTTGAACGTCGCCCATAACAGTGCACTGGCAGCTAAGCCTGACATTTTTTTCGTGAACCCCGTTTCGTATCAGGCAGTCAGACTCAAGCTTACGTTTAGCGCTTAAGTTCACCTCGCCGTTTATAACCTTAACTTGGCACTTGCCACAAATGCCCTCGCCACCACAAGAACTTGCGACGGGAATGTTATGCTTTCGAAGCGTTTGCATCAGGTTCTCAGGGTTGCTGAGCTGAATTTCAGAAAAGCCTTTTAAGAATTGGATCTTCGCCATAAGAGAAGCTTACTATGAATTCAGACCCGGTCATACTTGCAAAACTGCATTTTGCTGTTGAGCCCGAAGACAAAATAGAATGAGATACAAAGCATGACGAATTCACCAACTCACCGCAAAGTCGCAATCTTAGGGGCCTCAAGGGGCTTAGGTAGAGCGATCGCCGAGAGGTTGCAACAGACTGAATCTGTCGAGAGTCTATTGTGCGTTAGCCGCAAACCAGCTTCTGGCGAGACTACTCTAAGTAAATCTGAGTTTTTCGAATTCGATCTATCAAAGCCTGATCTCAGCGACTTGATTCAGAAACTGAATGCCTTTGCCCCAGACTGCATATTTTATTGCGCAGGCGGAGGCCCTTTTTCAAACTATCAGCAAGCCAAATGGAGTGCTCATCAATGGGCCTTGCGCGTGAGCTTTTTAGCCGCCGCAGAGATTTGCCATTGGTTTCTAGGTCAACAAGGTGCATCGAAAGCCAGGCAAATGGTTATGATTGGTAGCTCAGTGGCAGAGTCTCAGGGTGATGCCCAGGCTGCTAGCTATGCAGCGGCGAAGCACGCGCTCTTGGGGCTTTATCAGTCGATTCAGAAAGAAAAGCCCAAGTTAGATCTGAGGCTGTTTTCTCCAGGCTATATGAACACAGATATGATCCCAGCGGGTAGCTGGCCAAGGCAGCAGAGCCAGAGTCTCTGGGAGCCCGATCATGTTGCGAGTATGTTGTGCAGGTGGTGCAGTGATGATGCTCAATTTGGTGGCCATATGAGTCTATCGCTGTTTGCTGACACGCCCCGAAAGGCCCATTAAGAGCGGGCAGCTGCAGGCACCTTTTGCCAAGACAAAGCCCATGGCTTATACCTTACTCTCGAGATTTGCCCGGTGTAGCGGGTTATTTGCAAGGAGATTGTATGTCGGCATCTGTTGAGAAAAAGCCTCTTGAAGAGGTCATCATTGTGGGCTCTGGCCCTGCCGGGGTAACAGCAGCCATTTATGCAGCAAGGGCCAACCTAGAGCCCCTTATGATTGAAGGTGAAGAAGTTGGAGGTCAGTTGATGACCACAACTGATGTTGAAAACTACCCGGGCTTCGCAGAAGGTATTATGGGGCCAGATTTGATGACTGTGACTAAGCAACAGGCTTCAAGATTTGGTACTCGGTTTATTCCAAAAAATGTAACCAAGGTTGATCTGTCTTCGAGACCTTTCAAACTTTGGATCGAAGACGAAGAGTATCAGGCAAAGTCTTTGATTATTTCAACAGGAGCAAGTGCGAAGTATCTAGGTCTAGAGTCAGAGAGAAAGCTTCTGGGGCGGGGAGTGTCAGCTTGTGCAACTTGTGATGGAGCTTTTTTTAGAAATCAAAAGGTTTGCGTTGTTGGTGGTGGAGACACAGCAATGGAAGAAGCCAACTTCTTAACTCGCTTTGCCTCAAAGGTTTATGTGATTCACCGCCGAGATGAATTCAGAGCTTCTAAGATTATGGCTGAGCGAGTGATCAACAATGAAAAGGTTGAAGTGCTTTGGAACTCAGAATTGAAAGAGGTTGTTGGCGACAACGCTGTTGAGAAAATCAAAGTGTTCAACAATCAGACAAACGAAACCGTCGAGATGGAGATGGACGGCGTTTTCATCGCGATCGGGCACAAGCCAAATACAGACTTGTTTGTCGACCAACTTGATATGAACGATGTCGGTTATCTTACCACTCAGCCCAAATCTACCTACACCTCTGTTGATGGTGTTTTCGCATGCGGAGATGTTCAAGACGACATCTACCGCCAGGCCATTACAGCAGCTGGTACAGGTTGCATGGCTGCGATGGATGCTGAGAGATGGTTAGAGAACCAGGAGCACTCTTCTTGAGTGAAAAGCGCAGATCTTTCGACACCAAAGATCTCGTAAGTCATATCGAGCGCATTACAAAAGAGAGAATGGCGCAAGAAGACGTCGTCTCTCTTAGCGCTTTTAGGGCAAAGCAGCCCGAGATTCAGCCCTATCATCTACTGATCATTGAAGACGATGAAACTGTTCGAAAAGCCATGCAAAGGCTTTTTGAATCAGAGGGCTACAAAGTGAATGCTGCAACAGATGGATCGCAGCTATCTGAAGTTATGGGTGAGCACCCAATAGACTTGATCATACTTGATATTGGATTACCCTGGATCAATGGTTATGAGTTGGCGCAGTTGATGAAAGCCCATGTCGATCTCAAGCACATACCTCTAATTTTTGTTTCTGCTCGCACCTCTAGGGAAGACATGAAAAAAGCTTTCGAGGTTGGCGCTGATGACTTTGTCAAAAAGCCCTTTCAAATTGATAAAATCAAAAAGGCAGTTAAGACACTTCTAACCCTCGCTCATGAGTAGGTAGTGTTAGGCTCAATTGACTTGAGTTGATCCCATCGGTTGTCAGTCTTGCACTTGCACTGTTGTTGTTGTTGTTGTTGTTGTTGGCTCTTTCTTTTTCTAGCGCTAGATCTAAGTAGAGTCTTATTTTCAGTCTCAGTCTCAGTCTCAGTCTCAGTCTCAGTCTTCAGTCTTAGTCTTCAGTCTCAGTCTCAGTCTTAGTCTTCAGTCTTCAGTCTTCAGTCTAGTTCCTAGGAACAAGCAAACAGGTATGAGGTTCGGTTTTAAATTGGACTCTCATCGAACTATCAAAATGTCGATCAAACTACGAGAGCTTAAAGTTTTTCGAGATTAAAGGAAGCTTCGTGAGAGCCTTAGCGGTTGTCTACATTTTGTGCCTCTCTCTTGCCATTTGGTTGATAGGCGAGAGATCAGATTGGCAGGTCAAACCCTCGTCAAAAGGTCGTTGCCCATCGAGCTTGTCTGAATTTCGAGAGTGTTGGCTGCGACTAAAGATAGATGCGAGGTTTCACAACTACCCGAATGAGCAAGCCATGTTGCTTCGCTCGGCACTACCTAAAGATGTGCCTTTTGTGTCGAGAGCCACTTACAACTTTTTAGAGAACTTAAAGCAGATGGATTTACCCCTTTTCTTGGGCTCTGATGAGTACCTAAGGATTGGCAGTGAGCCCAAAAAAATACTGTACGCTATGCACGCTGTAAACTTGCAGATCGGGGACCATTCGCAACTGTTTTCGAGCTTTCCGGGTGGTAGAGACCTTTACCAAATTCTGACTTCACAACCTAAACAAAGCGAGTCAGTCTGGTCTCAGGTTGAAGCCTGGGTCCGTCGAAACCTACCAGGCTACAAAGTAGCGAAAGTCGCTGGCACTGAGAATGACGGGTTTATTGATCAAAGAGATTTCTTTGCAGCTTTGGATAACAAGTTAATTCTCATTGGCAATCACCATGATCTGATTTCTCATCTCATTTTGTTTGCTGACCCGAGAATCAGAGCTCTTACAGAGAGGGTGGCTGCGAACTTCGTTAAGACCTCCAAAATTATGAAGAGCCCTGAGTTTATTGAGGGGGCGCAGCTGCAATACAAGTTGCGGCAACTGTTGAACTCTCTGTGGTTAGCCACTCAAGAGAGTGCGCCTGTGTTTTACACTGAGGCTGACGGCAGGCGGGCCTTTGCCCTTGTCGGAGGCTACTCATCAATCAAAGTGCCTGACTATTTGGCTCGCGAAGAGTTCAAAGATGAGCTTTCTTACCACTGGAACTTCAATGTCAGTTCAGAGAACAACGGTGAGAGTGCCGATGTGGTAATCCGTTGGCTCTACAGGGTTAAATCAGAGGCAGCTGCTCGGTTTGCAACTCGCTGGACAACCCTTGTGCGAAGCCTAAGCTCAGACCCTAGTCGCAATGCTGAGCTTACCGTTCTCAATACTAACGGCAGTGCTTATCCCTTTCCGCTAGAAGAAGACTTCGCCGGCAGTGTCGAAACAGCCAGGCCTTGGTTAGAAGAATTTGATCAAAAGATCTGGGATTTTGCTTCTGAGAGAGCCAGAACTGAGCTTGAGGTTGTGTTTCCGGATGATGTGGGCAGTGAGTTCTTCAGCTTAAACTATGCCAGGCTTATGAGAATTGCCTTGGCCACAGAGATGAGACAGCGATCGGCTGAGACGGCGACACCGAGGCTGTTTCAGCCACAAGTGAATTCTGAGTATGTTGAGATTTGGCTCGATCTCATCGAAGAGGCTTTAGACTTAGCCCTGAGTCAGCAATAATCACCAATCAGGAATTTATAGCTAGTAGTGAGTGTTCGGAAGCCAGCCACCAGTGCTAAATAGTTTGGGGTCAGCAAATCTGGCTTTCAGTCAGCGGAGGTCAGGCTTTATGAATTAGACTGGGCCTCACGCTCTTTGAGACTGTCAGCAAGAGCATTCAGCTCATCCATTAGAGCTACAAGTTCATCTTTTTCGCGAAGTTGCCGCTTGGGTGGGTCGTAATTGCCAGATCTGAGGTGGCCAATGAACTCTTTGAGAGCTTCAAGCGGACCAAAAATTCTGTGATTCATCACAGTCAAAAATGCCAAAACAGCCCAAGCCAAGATTGTGAATGTGATCACGTTCAGCGCCACAGCTTGAACTAGAAAGGTGTCGATTTCGTGTTTTACAGACTCTTGAGCTGCAAAACCCACTTGTGAAGAGATAGTTTGAGCGAGAGTGCCGTGTAGTAGGTAGTTGCCACCGATATTAAGTGCCATGCCGGCTAGCCAAGCGATCAGCACCAGTTTGCCAAACTTAAGAGCCATATTAGAGCGGATGAATAAGTTGGCAACCCTACGCTGATCTCTCATGTCAGTCATGACCTCACTGTTGAAGCATTGTCTTTGGGATCCCCTTCGGAATCGCGCTCAGTAGTTTCTTAGTGTAGTCATGTTGAGGATTCTCGTAAATACCAATGGCATCATTCATCTCGACAACTTGACCATTGTACATAACGGCCACTTCATCAGAGATGAACTTCACGACAGCAAGATCGTGAGAGATAAAGATGTAGGTCAGCCCGTACTCTTCTTGTAGATCAAGAAGCAGGTTCAAGATTTGCGCCTGCACTGACACATCAAGAGCCGAAACAGACTCATCACAAATAATGAAATCGGGCTTAACTGCCAGAGCTCTTGCGATGCAAATACGCTGTCTTTGACCACCAGAGAATTCATGTGGGTACCGATTGAGCATCATGCGGCTGAGGCCAACACGCTCCATCAGGTCCCCAGCCATTTTGACTCTCTCAGCTTTACTGCCGCCAAGATTGTGAATCACCATAGGCTCCATAATCGCAGCACCAACGGTCATTCGAGGGTTCAATGATGCGTACGGATCTTGAAAGATAATCTGCATTCTTTTGCGCATCTCTCGCATTTCGTTCGGGTCAAGAGCTGTGATGTCTTTGCCGTCGTAGATCACTTGGCCACCAGTTGGTTCAATCAAGCGAAGAACCGTACGGCCAAGGGTAGTTTTGCCACATCCAGATTCACCAACTAGACCAAGTGTTCGGCCTTTGCGCACATTCAAAGTTACACCATCAACGGCCTTCACCCATTTCGTGACCTTGCCAAATAGAGTCTTTTGTAGTGGGAAGTGCTTTTGAACTCCTTTTAGCTGAAGAATGATTGGATTCTCTTCTTCACTAATTGAGCGCACGAATTTGTCACCTTTAGTGGCCTCGATATCGTTCGGAATCTCTTCGCCCTCATCAGTCATGAAGTCGCTGACCATTGGCAGTCTTTGCGGGTTAGACTCAAGAGATGGTCTGCAAGCCAAAAGACCCTTTGTGTAAGGGTGCTGCGGCTTTTGAAAGATCTGTTCGGTATTGCCCTTCTCAACAATGTCTCCGCGGTACATAACCACGACATCGTCGGCGATATCGGCAATCACACCGAGATCGTGAGTGATGAACAGTACTGACATTCCGTACTTCTTTTGCAAGTCTGCCATGAGTTCAAGAATCTGTTTTTGAATTGTCACATCGAGAGCCGTCGTTGGCTCATCTGCAATTAGCAGTTCAGGCTCGCAAGCAATTGCCATAGCAATCATAACTCGCTGTCTCTGGCCACCCGACATTTCGTGAGGGTAAGAGTCAACTCTCTCAGAAGGGTTCGGAATGCCAACTTGATCAAGAAGCTCGATCGCCTTTTGCTTTGCAGCTCGCTTGTCTAGGCCTTGATGCAGAATCAAGCTCTCGCAAATTTGGTTACCCACAGTGAAAACCGGGTTCAAGCTCGTCATAGGCTCCTGAAAGATCATTGAAATGCGGTTTCCGCGAACTCTTCTCATTTCAGCGTCTGAAACCTTGAGAAGGTCTTGCCCATCAAACAGAATCTCACCAGAGGTCACTTCACCAGGAGGGTTTGGTATGAGGCCCATCACTGCCAATGAACTCACACTCTTGCCCGAGCCAGATTCACCAACAAGACCAACAGTTTTGCCCTTGGGGATGTCAAAAGAAACACCTTTGACGGCTCTTACTACGCCATCATCGGTTTTAAAGTCTACAGCTAGATTTTTTACGCTTAAGATTGTTTCACTCATATCATCATCCCCACTATTTGTTTTTCAACTTCGGATCAAGAGCATCTCGTAGCTCACTGTTAAATAGGTTAACTGCCAATACTAGAAAGAACATAAAAATTGTTGCGGCAGCTAGGCCCCACCAAACGCCACGGAACAGCTCTTGTTTGGCGTCGTTAATCATCACACCCCAAGATGGTGTACCTGGCTCTACACCAAGGCCGAGGAACGATAGAATCACTTCAGATTTAATCGCTCCAACAAAGCCCAGGCTGAAGTTAATCAAAATCAGATGAAACACATTCGGAAGAATATGAAGAAAAATTCTACGAATGTGACCAGCCCCTAGCGCGGCTGCTCCCTGAACGTAGTCTTGGTCGCGGTGCTTGATGTATTCACCACGAATGATTCGGCAGTGGCCCACCCAGGCTGTCAGGCCAATTGCCAAACAAACAGTCTTCAGGCTTGGCCCCATGACAAATGAGAACGACACCACAAGTAAGATGCCTGGAATGGTATCTACCGTCGTGTAAAGCCATACTACCAAGTCATCAATCTTGCCGCCGAAGTACCCGCCGATGGCACCAAAAAAGGTTCCGATAAACATCGCAATGCCCGCGCCGAAGAAGCCCACTGTCAAAGATGTGACTGTGCCATGCGCGGCTCTTGCTAAAACATCTCTACCAAAGACATCTGTACCAAACCAATGCGCCCACGTTGGTGCCTGGTAAGCGATGTCGTTGTTTACGACACTGTAGCTGGTAAAAATCAAATCAAGTGCACATAGCAGTGCCAAGCCAAGGTAGAAAGCGACAAACCAAAATGAAACAACCGCTACGGGTTTCTTTTTCATGCGGCTGGCGGCATCCGCCCAAAGACTGGTACCCTTTTCTAATTCATCTTGCTTACTCTTGGTGTCGATTGCTGTAGAACTTATCGAAGCCACTTTCACACCTACCTCACTTGAACTCGAGGATCGACAACTGCGTAGAGCAAGTCAGCGACCAGTTGAAATACCAATACCAAAATTGCCGTAATCGTCGTCATTGCTTTGATGACTGGAAAGTCTGAGCTTTGAATAGCGTCAACGATCATACGACCAAGACCGGGTATACCAAAGAAAGATTCAAGTAGAAGAGAGCCCAAAATCATAAAGGGCAGCTGAGTCACAACCACTGTAATAATTGGGATCATAGCGTTTCGAAGCACGTGCTTGAAAAGAATCACGCGATCGGCCAAGCCCTTTGAGCGAGCGGTTCGAACATAGTCTTGGTACATCTGATCCAAGAATACCGTGCGGTAGAAGAGAACGTTAGAGCCCAAAGAGAGAACAACAAAAATCAAAGTTGGCAAAACCAAATACTGCCAGCGCGCTATCAGGCTTGAATCCCAGCCATTAATTGGAAACAGCCCCAATTCGTAGCCCACGAAATACTGGCCTGCGAGAATATAAACGAGAGAGCTAATACTCATCAGTGCGAGGCTCACTACCAGTGTAGCGCCATCGAAAAAAGTTCCTCGTAAAAATGCAACGAGAAGAGCTAGTGAAATCGCGAGTATCAAAGAAATCACATACACTGGAACCATCAAGCTTACAGATGCTCCGATTCCAGAAAAAATCATTGAGCGAATGGTCTGTTTTGTCGACCAGCTTCGCCCAAAATCAAAAGTAGCCATTTGTTTCAAATGGCCAAAGAACTGTTCGTGTAGAGGGCCTGCGATCCCAAGACTCTCTCTCATCTCTTGAATCTTTTCGGCAGTGGCGTATTTACCGGCTGCTTGGGCTGCCGGGTCACCACCCGCTACGTTAAATAGCAAGAATGTGACAAGGGCAATCCCGAAAAGGATTGGAAACATATAGAGAGTTCTTCGGATCGCAAATTTTAACATTAGAGTTTCGCCTTTAGTTCAGAGCGCTTGCCCGTATCGACTTTAAAGTATTTCAAAGAGTTCGCTTTAATTGCATGTGGCTTGTAGTTTTTGATCCAACCGTGGCGAAGTGAGTAACCTTTTCTGTGCACGTTTGGTACCCAAGGCATCTCTTCAACAAAGATGTCTCTCATTTTCTGGTAAACAGCAGTTCGCTCTTCGCCAGGAGGGAGTGCAGATGCTTGCTCGTAAAGCTTGTTGAACTTCTTGTTGTTGAAGTTCGCACCGTTTGGGCCGGGAGCTTGGTTCGGTCCGTACAGAAGCTGCAAGAAGTTCTCAGCATCTGGGTAGTCAGCAAGCCATGCAATACCCCACATTTGGGCTTTCGCATCTTTAATTTTAGCTTGAAGCTGTGGCCATGAAACTGAAGCAATTTGAATTTTAAGACCTACCGCCTCCATGTTTTGCTTGAAATACTCGGCCATTTGACGAGCCGTCGAAGATGAAGTTGTAGCGTACTCAAGTACTGGTGCGCCTTTTCCATCAGGGAAGCCAGCATCTTTTAGCATTTGCTTGGCTTTTGACTGATCGAACTCAACGTAAGGGTTTTTGAACTCAGGGTCGTAAGCATCAATACCCGGTGCAATTGGGCTGTGAGCTTTTACGCCTCTACCGTTGTAGAACTTGTCGATTGACGTTGCCGAGTCGTAAGCCATTGCGATGGCTTTTCTCAATTTGTCGTTCTTACCAAGGATAGGGTCCTTCATATTGAAAGCGATGTATGTCACATCAGGCTGAAGGTAAGTCGACATCTGAATGCCTTTACCTTTCATGTCGTCTGAAAGTTCACCTTCAACGACCACAGCATCAAAGTTGTCTTTAGGAATACCTGCAACGTCATAGTTGCCCTTCATAAAGTTCAACCATAGAGGCTGAGACTCAACAACTTCGTAGAAAATGATCTTGTCGTTGAATGGAATGTCTTGGCCAGCATCATCAAGAAGACCGGCTTCTTTGTCGCCCTCAGCACCTTCTGAAGGGTACTTTTGACCAAAAAATGTAGGGTTCTTATCAAGTGTAATTTTTGAACCACGAACCCACTCTGTAAAAACATAAGGGCCTGAGCCTACTGGGTTGTTCAAGAATTCTTCACCATACTTATCTACAGCCTCTTTAGGCACCACAGCAGTGAACTCCATAGCGAGAGTGTAGTACAATTGGTAGTAAGGCTTAGTGAGTGTGATCTGAAGTGTGTAGTCATCAAGAACTTTCATGCCTTCGATCACTGTGTCGTAGTCAGCTTCACCTTTTGACTTTGCGTCTCTCCATTCGTTGAGGCCCTTAATCTTGCCGTCGAAGATCCAGAAACCGTTTGCACGGTTGTCAGGGTCAGCCAATCGCTTCCAAGAGTAGATAAAGTCAGAAGCTTTCACTTCGCGGCCTTCACCATTCTCAAAGCAATCGTTGTTGTGAAACTTCATGCCTTTTCTGATCTTAATTGTGTGCACAAGACCATCGGCAGAGGCTTCAGGCATGCTCTCAGCAGCTTGAGGTACGAGCTCGTAAGGTCTCTTAAGGTAGTGGTACTCGAAAAGTGGTGTGAAAATCTGACTCACAACTCGGCTTGAATACGTCGAGTTGGATTGAATTGGATCCATGCCTTTGATTGTAGAGGCCAGTGGAAAATGCAGTGTTGTATCTGTTGATGATGTTTTTTGCGAGCAGCTATTGGTGCACGCGGAAATGACCAAACAGGTCGCTGTTAGAATCACAAGTTGAACTATCGATTTCGTCGTTTTAAACATGAAAACTCCTCCCATTAACGCCGTATGTTGTGTAGCGTTATGGATGGTCAAAGTCAAATATTAGTCAGAATTGCGCAGTGTTTGTGCGAGGTTATTTGGGCAAAAGGTTTGAAATAAACTGGTTTGTAAAATGCCTAACTCAATGACTCAGCGAGTTTAGAAATCTCTTCGTAGGATTTGGCTGTTTTCCAGGCTCCTAGCGCCTTTAAGGTCTCTAGGTCACCATAGCCGAACTCAACTGCCACAGATCGAATTCCTGAATTTTTTGCTCCAGAAATGTCGGGTTCGCCATCGCCAATCATCAGGCTTTGCTCTGGTTTGAGGCCCGCTTTGGTGAGTACGGTTTCGAAGGGCAGGGGATGAGGCTTTTTCTCCACTAGAGTGTCTCCACCTATTACGTCGACCCATGGTCGATCTTTGAGTTTGAGGTGATTCAAGATCGAATGCACGTAGCGCTCAGGCTTATTCGAGATGATAGCAATTTGACCTTCCCACTTGTTTAGAGCCTCCTCGACACCTTCAAAAATGGTTGGGTTGTTGAGGTGAATGTCATCATAAACGTCGTGTAGCTGCTGAGTCAGCTTGAGCTCTTCTTCTGGGCTACCGGCTTCGTCTGGAAAAGTTCTCTCGAGGAGAGTTCTAAGGCCCATGCCAATCTCAGGTCGAATTTTCTCGTGCGGTAAGGGTTCGATGCCTTTTTTCTCGAACAAAATGTTTATGGCTTCACAGATGTCATAAGCCGTGTCGACTAGGGTGCCATCGAAATCAAAGATCATCATTTCAAGTTTCATCAGTTCCCCTCTGTAGTAGGCCGTGCTTGCCTCAAATTCTTCCCTGTCGCTCGATAGGGTTCGAGCCGCCTGATAGTGTGAAAGACTAGCTCGAATTTTTCAAAATGTGGATCATTTCTTCAATCGATTGTGAGCCCTTGGTTACAGCCCAGTTCGTTCAAAAAAGCCCTCGCACTCTAGCCATATATGAGATACCTCATTGCCATGCGTCCAGATACTGAAAAAGAATCAAAGAAGTTAAACTATCTCAATGACACCTTTGGTGTTGAGCAAGAGACGATGCGAAAAGTGCGAGAGCACTCAGTTGCGAACAACCGTGAGGGTATGCAAGTTAGCCCCTATGAAGGGCAGTTGCTCAAGAGTTTAGTAGTTTGGACTAAGTCTCAAAAAATTCTCGAGTTAGGCACTCTTTTTGGTTACTCGGCGATGTGGATGGCAAGCGGCCTAGGTGAGGGCGGCCAAATTTGTACCGTCGAGAAAGATTCAAGCAGATTCGCTGATTCACAGCGGTTCTTTGCCGAGAGCCCTTGGGCCAGCCAGATAGTGGGGTTGCAAGGTGACTTTGAAGAGCTGCGAGCGGAGCTCGAAGCTAAGGCCCCTTTTGACTTGCTCTTTATTGATGCGAATAAGGCGGCTTATTACCGGGCTCTGCTGTGGGGAGAGGGCCTGCTCAAGAAGGGAGGTTTTGTTATCGCCGACAACACCTTTTTGTTCGGAGGGGTCTATGGCGAGAAGATTTCAGATCGCTGGAGCCCAAGTGTTATTGAGAATATGAAGAAGCTCAACGCCCGCTTGGCCGATCAAAACCTCTATCAAGGCAGCATGCTTCCGACCTCTGAGGGCCTATTAGTGGCTCAGAAATTATTTTAAAAGGAAAATTGCTCAATGGTTACAGTGCCTTATGTCTTGTGGCTGTGATGTGAAAAAATCTCTCTGCACTGAAAATTCAACAGCTATAAACCCGTAACCTAGACGTCACGTGGTCGCCTGGAGTACTAATTGGTGCAAGGAAGACTACTATTATGAAATTTGTTTTGAATTCTACAATCCTAGCTTTGCTATTAGCGGGATCTGTCTGCCAGGCACTCACTGTCAGCGCTACAGATGAGCACAGTGGTGCTGTTTTGTGGCCTGAGGTTTGTGGGCGGGTCAGAAACCTTGTCTATTTGAAAGAGCAAGATCAGGTCACCAAAAGTGTCATTACGATTGTGCAGAGAAACAGAGAAGCCGTGCAGATTGAAGATGAAGAGCTATCTGTGGTGCTAGCATCTGACATAATCGAAGAAGTGGGCGAGAGCTCTCAAGTTCTCGAGCAGCCGACTTTCAGAGCACCCTTTGGCAGATTGTTGAGGCAAGCTTTGGTTCTCATTTGCGTGCGCAGTGTTCACGTTCAAGAGAAGACCAACGAAAATGGTGTTTTAATCAAAGCAGGTTATCTCGACGAAGATTCAACCGCTGTTCATTCTGTTCGCCTTTGATAACGAAAAGACTGTAACTGTTTACAGGCTTTTCTCTCTTGAGACGAAGCAAAGAACTCGTCTACGAGTCTGTCGTCTTTGCAACTGAGGTCAGGGCAGTGGCGTGGGCCATTAGAAACTTGCTCAGCCTCGGCTTATAGTCCTCGGGGTATTCACGAAGACCTTGCAGGTGATCTGCTTCAGGCAATGACAAAATCTCAAGGCTTATGTGTTCTTGTTGTTCAAAAAATACATCGATAGCTGAGATTGGCACAAGCTCATCTTGCCAAGCTCGAATACTCAAGGTCGGAAACCCAGTGGGTAAGTTCTTAAAGTATTTCTGCACATCTTTTTTGTAATCGTAGATTCCCATGGCCAAGAAGGTGGCGGCCACCGCTGAAACTCGAAGTGGAAACCAAAGACTAGGGTGAAAGCGATTCATGTAGTTCCAGTAGCATTGGGCAACTGATAAAAACGGGCCGCCTTCGCAAACCCATGCTGTCATGCCTTTGGCTTCTATTCTGCTCATGGCCTCTAGAGCCCCACCGCCAGGCATGCTGAAGCTAAACATGATTTTAGGCCCATCAATGGCCTTGAGCACTTGTTCGATTTGATCGGCCCAAGCATGCCGAAAACCGCGAGCGACATCTACAAGAGTTTGCTTTGATTTCGGAAAGCGATCACTGTCATGGTAGAGAAGGTCAAAGGCGACACAGTCAAACCCAAGTTCACACAAATACTCTTGATGTCTTTTGGAAGTAAACTTTGTGCCACCAAAGTGGTGAACGAAAACCACCGTCTCTTCGAAACGGCGGTTTGGGCTTGCTTTGAATACCACACCTTCAGGTAGGGAGGCCACGCGAACTCTCCTCACTCAGCAGTCTGAGTGCAGATGAAGGAGCCTTACTGCTTCCAGTAAGATCTCCAGTTTTCTTGTTGTGGCCCCTTCTGATCGAGCTCACCTAATGCGCGGCCACTCACTCTGACCTGTTCGATAGCTGTTTTCGATAAGACTTTGCCACAAGCTTCAACTACAGAGCCTGAGTCTATCTTGTGGTACTTGTAGATGTCGACAGGGCGACCACACCGTGAGTGCTTTTTAACTGCAAGTGTCTCCTGCTTCACACCAATAATAGAGCCCAAGTTATCGAGTAACCCCATTTCTCCGTCGGCAACACTCACCACAGGTACACGCCGGCCACTTAAAGTTGCCGCTTCACCGGTTTGAAGAGCTCCGTTAAGTGTTGGTTGCAAATAGAGATCTCCGTTTACGCCTAGGTTTTGCGTTAGGTGATGGTAGTCATTCTCTGCGCCCAACAGACCCACAAGAAGTTCGGGGCTAGTGACCATGATCACGTTTGCGTAGATGCCCTTTTCAAGAAGCTCTGCAGAGGCTTTGATCGCCTCTGTGCCAAGAGAGCCCATAGCAAAAATGTTTACCACATTGTCACCAGGTTCGTAGTTAGCGTAACCGCGATAATCGATAAGATAATAAGCGCCGTTAAGAACATCCATTCTCACGCTTTCGAATATCTCAGCATCAGACATGGCAGGTAGAGTTGATTCGTCGATAGCACCTTCAACCGGCTGACCCTTTGGATGTAGAGGTTGCCCTGTAGCATTTTGTTTGTACTTCACTTGAGTTCTAAGTAGTCGCAAAAAGTCTTTTTGTTCAGCGCCTCTCGTGACACCTCTGATGTGAACACCAGTTCGACCTTCATTGTCGCCGGTAACATGCCTTTTGATGGCATCACACAAGATCCAGTCGAGCTCTTGGCAGAAGAACGGCTCCCAAACAATCTGGTTAGGAATTTGAAAGTCAGACTTCCAACCGTGCTGAGCACCCTCAGGGCTCAGAGTTACGCCCGCCGGTGTTCCTACGGCGATAAATGAAGACTTCCAGTATAGGTTGTAGAAGAACTGATCGAGCGCTCGTTTAACAAAGAAGTCATAGACCGTCATCAAAGGAAGAATCGGGATGCCTAGGATCTCACGAATTTTTCCGTAAGCACCCATGCAGCTCATGACGTTAGCTTCAGCAATTTCAAATCTTAAGAAGCGGTCATTTTCTTCTTCGCCAGGCACGAGGTCAGGAGTTTTCTTATCTTTTACACCGAACTCTTCTTCGATGTCTTCAGTAACTTCTGCACCGTAGATCTTGCCATCCATTGATGGGTTCAGGTTTGTACTTGTACCCACATCAGGGGCCATAGAGACAATCATCTGCGCAGGAAGGTGCCATGATTTCTCGACCTCATTCAGGGGCTTTTGCTTTTCTGCTAGCCGAGAGTCATCCAGGGGAGTGTTGGCAATACGAGTGAGTTTCGCAGTCAGCTGGCCTAGCATCCATTGTGTATGAGGGTAAGAGGCCATCTTCAGGTTGATGTCGAGAGTTTCATTCTCTTTCTCGTAGGCTTCAAACTCATCTAAGAATCGTTTTTGGTTGCGATCTTTTAATTCTCTTTGAGCTAAAATATCATTGTAGATCTGCTCGCCACGTTTTTCTAAGAACTGACCCTCTGTTGTTGAAGCATCAAACCTTTGAAACGGTTCTTCGGCAGGAATCCCTTGGTTTTCTCGAAGAGAATCCATTTCGGGTTTGCCAGGTATCAAGTTGTGGTTACCTGGCAGCGCAGCAAGCTCGGTGCCCCAGCCCTTAACCGTATGAGCGATGATAATCGTCGGGCGACTTGTTGATTGCTTACTTCGCTCCATAGCCTCGATAAGCGCTTCGAAGTCGTGACCACCGAGGTCTCCAATTGAGGCCACTAGGTCTTCGTCAGAGACGTTACTCAAGAATGTGCTCATGCCTTCGTGTGAGCCTAGATCTTTTCGTATTGCGGCTGCATCCGTTAGCTGCAACAAAACTTGAAGTTCATAATCGCTCAAGTCGTCTTCGAGAAGCTTCTGGTAAGCTTTTCCTCCCTCAAGTTCAAAAAGCTTCTTTCTCAGCTTACCGTGACGAACTTCAATGACCTCCCAGCCATTGGCCTCCATAGTTTTTGCGATTCGAGTGTCGTCAGTACCGCCCATGATTTCTTGGTTGGTGATTCTATGGCCATCGAGGCTCTGTCTGTTGTAGTCGATGATCCAAGTCAAATTGCCGATTTGTCTTTCAGCAAAATCAGGAACGGCTTCAAACAAAGAGCCCTCTCGAAATTCTGAGTCACCAATCACACACCAGAAATGGGCATCGGGAACTTCATAGCCATGACTTTTTGAATAAGAGTAGGCGTGTGCCAGATAGCCAGCTACCACACCAGGGATACCCACTGTACCTGAGGGTAAGAAGTTGTGAAAATCTGGGTCGTAAGCCGAGTGGTAACTTTGAAATACATATTCATCGTTTTGAGGAAACGCGCGAAGGCCAGTCATGGCTTTTGCGCCCTCTTCGTAGCTAAGTTTGCTCAGGTCATCTTTTAACAAGTGGTCTAACAGAAAATTAAATGAGTGATCTGTAGGGCTCGCGTGTGGCTTGTTGGCGATGAAGTCAAAGCCAGTTTTCACAACCAGGTGCAAGGCTCCTAAAATGTGAAGTGCACTAGTGCTTGCTGAAGAGTGGCCGCCAATTTTTGGATCGCCCTTTTGTTTGTCTTTTCGGTTGTTCGCCATGAACACCATTTGGTTGGCAAAATAGTGGGCTCGTTTTGCAATCGATTCGAGCGTTGCCGTATCAAAGTCATGCTTTGCCATGGTTGTGACTCCCAATTATGTTGATTGTGTGGTGCTTCCTATCTGGGTGAATCTAAAGCGACTTTTCTGGTCTGGCAAGTGTCGCATAGTTCCTTTCGCCATTGATCTCCAGGGCGCTTGCCTCGAGAATGAAATCCCAGCGAATTCGTATACGTCCATCTTGTTCAACCATACCTTTGGGTGGATTCGGGAAGGGAGCAGCCTCTTTAAAAGCCTCTATGGCAGCCTTATCTAGAGCAGATACGCCGCTTTGAGTAATAACTTCAATGCGCTCTAGAGAGCCCCTAGCATCAAGGGTAATCAGCACTTGAGTGATTCTATCGCTCGATGAAGCAATAGTTCGGCCCTTGCGGTAAATCATTTTCACTTGCTGTCTTACGTTTGGCTCCCAAAATTGGCGAATCTTCTTTTTGATTCTGTCGTAATAGGAGTAGTAGAGAAACTCTCTAGTGCTCAGTGCGGTCTGCAGGCCCACTTCGACGTCTTTCAGATAATCGTCGGTTTGCGATGGGTTCCCAACGTGTTTTGCGAGGTCTTTTCTGGCATCTGGAGTCAGCGAATACTGCGGTACAAGTTGGCTAAGCTTCTTGATTTTGCCGGGCCCTTTTTCAGGGTTTTTCTTCGGGCTTGGCTTAGGCTGAGGTTTCTGATTCTGGCCAGCAACCTGTTGGCCCGGTTTAGCTGAATTGTTGAATTCGCCAGTGTTGGCTGCTCGGGTTTGCTTTTTCACCCTCTGGTTGAATTTACTCATGTAACGACTGTCTACAGGCTTCTCGTCATTGATTCGCTTTTCTTGCGTCACGATCTGCTTGTTTCGCTTGATGACCTTTTTGGGTTTTTGACCAGGCTTTGATTTCTCGGCAGGGGCCGGCGCGATGTACTCAAACTCTACCGTCTGAGCGATAGGAGGCTTTGGTTTGTCCCTAGCAATGCTCAAGAATAAGTACACACTCAAGTGAGTGAGCATAGATAGCAACAGAAACGCCAAGGCGGGATATTTCATTCTGTCGATGTACTTTTTTAGCATTGCAACCTCTGTATAAACCCATCGGTTGCAGGGCTCTTTTGTTTAAGGCTGTCAGTGCGGTTTTTAGGGAACAGGGCCCCGGTTTAGTTATTGATACAAGCCTATCGTCGGGAAGCCTTAAGTCATCTTTCGAAAACTGTCTGAAATGTTGCAGTTGTTGTGTAACAAAGCGAAGGTTTTGTTTCACAAAAAACCCTTTCTGACTGTTGGATTGTTCGTTTACAATTAAGGTTATGGAAATTCAGGTTTGGGGGGCTACAGACGTCGGCCTCCGCAGAGAAATCAATCAAGATACAATTTTAGTCGATCAAGACCTTGGCCTGTATATCGTGGCAGATGGCATGGGCGGGCACAGAGGGGGCGAAGTGGCCTCAGCTATGGCTGTTGAAACTGTTCGTGAAATCGTGAGTGAAAACAAAGGGGTTCGCAAAGAAGAATCTTTGATGGTTTTAGTTGAAGCCTACAAAGAGGCGAGCAAGCGTATCTTTTTTCGTGCAGAGAATGAGCAAGAAGACTTGGCTGGCATGGGAACCACAATGGTTGGTTTCTGGATGCGCAATGGAGTCATGTACATTGCCAACGTAGGAGACTCTCGTCTCTACATGTGGACTGATGAGGGGTTTTGGCAACTGACCGAGGATCACTCGCTGATTAACGACCAGATTCGGGCCGGAGTGATTTCTGAAGAAGAAGCTCCACACGTGGTCGGGCGAAACGTGATAACGCGTAGTGTTGGGTTTGAGAGAGAGGTCCAGGTGGACACTTTGCAAAGAGAGGTGAAGCCCGGAGATGTCTACGTACTCTGCTCGGACGGGCTTTCTGGACTCATCAGTGATCAAGAAATTGCCGACCTGTGTAAAAAGAAGAAAAAGAGCGCCGTTGTCACAGAGGGAATCAGCATGGCGAAGAAAGCAGGCGGTGATGACAACATTTCTGCGATTGTGGTTCAGATAAGCTAATTCATCTGAACCCCGAGCTTGACGCAAAACGTTGATCTTTTATAAGGTCTGGGCTCTGACAATTTTGGGGCTATCGAGGGACATGGATAAGAAAACCTACACTTTCATGATTTCAACCAACAGACGTGGCGAGACCCACAGTTTTACTGTTAACTCCGCGTGGTTGAAGACGATTTTGTTCATGAGTCTCTTACTTTCAGTTTTAATAGGTGCTGCGGCCGTTGATTATGTCGGTTTGCTATTACAAGCGGGTGAGAACAAGCGCCTTCAAGCTGAGAACGCCACATTGAAGAGACAGTTTCAAGTTGTTGAGAGTCAGCTCGAATCACTTGAAACTGGTCTTGAGCGTGTGAAGAACTTTTCTAAGAAGCTTCGGTTGATCACCAACATTGATGACGAAAATAGATCATTGAAATTGTCTGTAGATCCAAACGAATCATTCGGTCAGCTAACAGGCACTGATTCAGGGTCGATGCTAGATGTGAGTGGTCGAAGTGGCGATCAGAGCGATCGAAGCCCGAGCGCAGCTTTTTTGCAGAAAGACAATCTGTTCATGAACGCACCTCCTTTAGATACGAAACGAGGTGAGCTTGGTATCGAGATCAGAAGAGACTACGCAACACTCTCAATCAAAATTGATAGAGCGGTCAAAGAAGCTCAGTTGAGAGAGCAGGGTATTCTCGAACTTTACGAATCTTTGTCAGAGAGACAGAGCCTTTTGGCAGCGACTCCTAGTATTAAGCCTGCGCGGGGCTGGTTCACTTCTCGTTTTGGTTATCGAATTGACCCATTTACAGCAAAGCCAGTTATGCATGCTGGTCTTGATATTGCGGCTCCTCCGGGAACCCCTGTTTACGCTCCAGCAGATGGTGTCGTGAGTTTTGTGGGGTATGAATCTGGTTATGGTAAGTTGGTTTCAGTTGATCACGGTTACGGTGTGGTCACTCGTTTCGCTCACAACTCTCGAATTCTGGTTGAAAAAGGCCAGAAGGTTTCTCGTAGAGAGGTTATCTCAACTGTTGGTAACACAGGCCGATCTTCAGGGCCGCACTTGCATTACGAGGTGCGGGTGCATGGTGTACCTGTTGACCCAATGAACTACATCCTCGATCAGTAGTCCTTAAAATCGAGCCTTAACTCATCTTCAAATTCTTTGCTTCATCTTGTTCTCTTGAGACTTGGTCATTTCAATCGTCTGTCTTAAGAAACAATTATTCAGGGCTCCAAGCGCATCGGCAGCCAGTCGAGAAGTCGGTATGGTCGGCTTCATGAAACACTGTTCGATAAAAAATTGAAGAGTGCGGCATGCCCCAAAAACCTCCATTAAATTGAGTGCGACCACTTTGAGCCATACCGTGAGTCACGTGTTGCCCTAGTGTGCCGATCATGTCGCGAACGCCAAAGGTTGAGACACACTGCCTTCTGTCGTGGCCTAAGCCAGCAATATTGAAGCTGGCATCATTCATGCGGCCATTGGTGGTTCGGCCAGCATACCCCTCCTGTGCTGGTGCTCCGCCAGGTGGCAGGCAGGCGTTGCGGTCAGTGCCTAGAGCTGCGACCATCCATTCATTGTTAGAGGGCAGTCTTTTACCTTGGGCTGTGCAATGAGCCTCACACTGATCGTAACTCATGCTACCCCTAGGTAAGCCATTTTCATCGGTGACGAGATCAGTGTCGATGCAAACCTTGATCTCGTAATTTGGGTGACAAACCTGGCTCATATCACTGCCTGGGCACCTTATCCTACGGTTGCAACCTCCAGAGCCTTGGTAATATGCGCGTTCTCTTGCTCTGTTGGCTTCTTGGTCTCGTCTCAAATTTCGATCGTGCGGATGAAGGTAACCAAATTGGTTTTGATTGTTTCCAAAGCCGCCAATTCTCTGCGGCACCCTCAGATCAGGAAACTCTGTCTGCTGGTTGTGATAGCTGGCGGGGTGAAGGTCGGTTGGCCCTCCTCCATCTCGCCTGGTCTCAGCAGCTTGGGCTTTGAATGCAGCCGCAAGTGTAAGAATGAATAGAAATAGACTGATTCGAATAAATGACTTTTTTAGATATCCCACCCATCCAGTCTATTTTGATTTGTGGTCTCAAAAAACTGTAATCATTCAGTCAGCTCTTTGTGGCTTTGACAGCTGTCAAATCTCTAGAGATCTATCGGTCTGAATTTTAGTGAAAACGAAACAGAAGGGTTTAAGGGCTTGAGCTAAGAAACGCGAAAATTGCTGATTGCTAGAACTCAAGCTCAACAAATCTGCGAAATTCTGTTGTAAACCTGTGGGTGTTTAAAATCTGTATAGGTAGAGAGGATCAGGCCTCATCGAAAAAAGGCCATTGGCCGAAACCAATGACCTTTTAATTGTCTCAATATGAGACGTTTCACTACTCGCCAATAAAGCTGAGCACTTTTCTCGCTTCACCAAATGGTAGCGAGTTTAAAGCGCCGACGTCTCTGAGAGCCCTAGCTCTTTCTCTTAGTTTGTCTTCGTCGCTGGATGCGAAAAACACAGTATCTGGAACTGACAGACGGTCAGCAACACATCTCACGATGTTTTCAGCAACATCAGTCTCTTCCATGTGAGAGCAGTCTAGGCAATAAAGAGGGCCCTCAATGTCTGAAAGGTCACTGCCTGGGAGAATGTAGGCGTACTGCTCAACACCGCAAGATGGATCTCTTTTAGTTACTTTCACGTCAACGACCACCTTCACCTCACAGTAGTAACGATACTCTGTTGCGAAGTTGTGGGTGCGATCATCTTCGTCTTGTTGAGAGTGCACAATTCTAGCTTCTGGGTGCTGGGCGAGTGCATCTGCAATTTGCTTTGTGAAACGACCCTGTATCTGCTCGCAACCCCAGTCTTGGTCGCGGCCGCCACCTACCCAATTTGTTCTCTTTTGATCTGTTGTGTAAAGCTCTTCGGTTTCGTCGAATTCAGCCTCACAGTAGATCGGGGTTGCTAAGCCGCTTTCGCAAGCTTGCCCGGCGAAAAGCGGGTATGAAAACAGTTCCACATCACCGTTGGCCTGGGTCTGAAGGGCCACTAGGGCAGTGGCCAACAACATCAAGTGCTTCATGAGTCCTCCTGCATCTCAAAATTGAGCCGATAACTTTGAATTTAGGAGATTTGAGAGCTGCAGCAAAAAATAGGAGCAAGCCTATAAAGCTTACATCTCTCTTGGGGTCTCCTTTGGTCTTATTCCTTCAACGCCTTGGCGTTGCAAGGTGCGCTCCAATTTTGTTGTAGGCACGGCCTTAGATCTAGATTTTCAGTCTTGAGTTGAGCCTGAAAGAAGGCTCTCGAGACACTTAACTCTATGGAAAAGCTAATCTTGATTTTTCTAGTGTGTCTTTTTAGCGCAAATGTTCGAGCAACTGGTTGCGGCTTCCCCGAGCCAAGCCAGAATTCAAACTGGCAGCCGCCAGGGTTCTTTGAGCGGTACAATACCCCCTCAGCGGCCAGGCAGGTCGAGTTCGTGAAGTTGATCCTCAGGGGGTATCATTCACTAGACAACTTGATGTTCTCTCAGGTATTTTTCGAAGATAGCCGCTACCTCATCACAGTGTTTCTAAGTGACGACTACTTGAAGCTTGGCAGTGGGGCTTCAGCTTTTAGAATACCCCTCACCAACTACGCCGCTCAGTACTTAGCAAACAAGTTGGGGTTTCTTTTGCCAACAAAGGCCATTGTGGACAGGGCTTGGGAGCAAGCTGAAGTGAGGCTAAGCCCGCAACCTACTGACTGGTACAAGTACCCCGGTGCAATGAGAAGCCTGCAAAATTACAAGGTTCATCACGATAGAGTTGAGGCCAGGCGAGCCGGCCGTCTTGGTTTGGTGGCAGGTCATAAAAAAGATGTGATTGTTTCTGAAAGACTGTTAGCGAGACCTGATCGTGTGGCCATATATGGTTGGCACCGTTCGAATGGCAGGCCAATTCAGTCAGTCTCACTAGTACATGACTTCGGTTATGATGATTACTCTCATGGGATCCGATTTGTGTTTCCATTTGCGAGAGTTTTTGACAAAAGTAGCGAAGTTGAAACCGTAGTCGATCTGCCACAGCTCTACAGCCAGAGCAGGTTCGCAAGAGTGTTGGGAGAGTCAGGGCGAATTCAAAACTTGAGTGCCTCTCTTAGTTGCCCGGCGTCGTTTAGCAGTGCGCTCTCAGAGGCCACAGCCAGTTGCTCAACTCAGCAATTTCTATGTGAATTTGATCGGTAGCTGAAGCCTGACTCTGGGCAAGGGCGGTTGACCCCATGTGCTCGGCGTGATGAGCTTCTGCTGTGAAAACAAGTGATTCCGAAATTTCAAAGGGCTTTTGCAAGGCGCCTTGGGTTCATTCTCACATCTCAGCCTATGGGCAGCGCAAGCTCTGTTGTATTTCAGAGGAGCCCTATGATTTGGCCAACTGTGGCGCGCCTCAGCCAGTTCACAATGGTGACTCTGTAAAGCAAGTTCGCAAGAAGATCTTGGCGGGTGAAGTGCCCTCGGCCTGCAGAATCTGCGATCGTGGAGAGCTCGCTTATCGTCAGCACTTTGATAAATTCGCCTCCTGGGAAGAAATCGAAAGCGCTACCTCACAGGACGGTGCTACTTCAATGGCGCCGGTTTCTTATGATCATCGTTTTACTAATTTATGTAACCTTGAATGTAAAATGTGTGGGCCGGTGGCCTCAACCAAGTGGGTTAGCAAAATAAACAAATTGAGCGACAATCACCTGGCATTCAAAGAGAGTGTGAATGCTGAGCAGGCTATGCTTAAGAGCCTCTACAAAGACACCACTCTGACGGAGTTGTCTCAAGCGGTTGAGCAGAATCGGGTGCGTGAGATTTATTGGTGTGGAGGCGAGCCACTGATGTGGCCAGAGCACTGGAAGATTCTGAATCAGTTGGTTGCTTCAGGCGAAAGCTAGAATGTAGATCTTCGCTACAACACCAACCTCACGATGTTGAAGTTCAAGAACCAAAATCTGTTTGATTTACTACCGCTTTTTAAATCTGTTCAGATCAATGCCAGTATGGATGGCATTGGCCGCATTGGAGAGTTTGTGCGGGATTGTCTCGATTGGCGAGTATGGCAAAAAAACTTCGATAGCTGTGTGAGCTTTGCTGAGTCCAATGAAAATGTGAAAGTTGTTTTTGATTACACTTGCACAAGCTACGGCTTAGTTGATTTGCACAATGTATTTGAGTTTGTAGACAGTTTGAATATTGAATTTATTCTCAAACCTGCTCTTGTTGGTGATAGGGGTGATCTTGCTTCACCGTTTATGCTTCCGAAGCGCGTGCTGTTTTCAGTTCTTCAGAGGCAAAGAAAGAAGATTCAGTCGATAGCGAAAAGTGGCAGCGCTTCGAAGTCGAGATTCATTGGCTTCATAGAAGAGTTGCAACAAAGCACCACTTGCCAGGAGTTGTTTGGTCGTGAGGCATGGTTAATGAGAATGAAGCAACAGATAGAGTTGTTTCGAGAACTCCATGGTGAGCAGGCCGAGCAAGAGCTTCTTAACTCGATCTTTGCTGATGAGCCTCTCTTACAGCAATGGTGGAGAGATCCAGAGCTGCTGACGAACTCTGGCTCATGGGGCCGGGGCTGGTCTGGGTTAAAACATGGTTTCAATAGGGCCCGCTCTGTTATCGGTCTTGACCGCCGTGAAACATCTACTCAATAAAAAGAATAGACTATGAATCCTCTGTGATTGAGTTGTAACTTGCCTACTTGTAGGGGAGTACAAACGTGTTATTGCGAGTTTTGATATCATTTGCTGTTTTGGCAGGCCCAATTTCTCATGCAGAGACTGGTGTTTTCCAGCATCGCATGGAGCATGCTTATACAGTTCCTCAGACTCAAATCTTTAAACCCTATATTACCCAAGGGCCCGATGAGCTTTTAGATCTTGAACTCGTTCAATGGATTCCAATCGATGGTGAAAACTACCCAGAGGGCAACACACTTGAAGATAACGTTGTGGGCTTAACGGCTGAGGGCCGCGTTTATCACACCATACAGGTTGAAGGTCACAACTACGCCCGCCTGTTGAGCGGTCATCGTTGTATATCAGAGATCCAACTACTCAATTCAGAGCCTCAGGTGCTTTTAGCGGAGGCCTGCGATGGGCAGATTCTGCTATATGATTCAAGCGTCTGGCACAAGACGCTAGGCCTGAAAGTGTTTCTGGGCAAATCGCTTGAGACAGTAGTTCTGGGTGGTTTGACTTACCTATTGGTGGGCTTGGTAGCTCAGCACACTGGTGAGGCTCATTCTCCTGAGCTGGTGCGCTTTCTCGAGAGAGCTTTACTTGGTTTGTCTGGCGCGAGTCTTCTCATCACCCAGACTCTTACTGGTTTCTTGAGGTTTGAAAAGCTCAACAACTGGCCCGATGGCTTTAAAGCTGCCAGCACAGATGCAAAAGCCCTGGGGGGGGGGCTAACCAGGTATCAAATTGCAAACTTATTCGAGCAAGCATCTCCCGATGCTGACGACTGGCAAATCAGCTGTTCGAAAGTTCTCAAGTATCACATGGACAGAGATCTGTTTTAAATCAAGTGCAAGAGCATGCTGCCAGCCCCTGAATGGCTGCGCTTCGGTCACCAGCTTGTCTAGTGGTGGGCGTTTAAAGGGGGGAAGATGCGTCTTATTCACAAAGCAGTCGAACAAAAAACTGGTCGGTCAGATCATCAGTTAGGTCTGAAATCAGATGATTAGGGTGTCGGCCGGCTGAGAATCTTCACCTGAGCTTGATAGTTAGCAAAAGACACAAAAAAACCTCGCCTTGTGAGCGAGGTTCTTTGATTCGCAATAGCGTAAAATATTAACGCTTTGAGAACTGGCTAGATTTACGAGACTTCTTAAGACCGTATTTCTTTCTCTCAACCATTCGAGAGTCACGTCTAAGAAGACCAGCACCTTTGAGGGCACCACGAAGAGATTCGTCAACGGCAACAAGAGCTCGGGCGATGCCGTGTCTGATCGCTTCTGACTGACCAGTCACTCCGCCACCTTTAACAGTGATGTAGGCGTCAAACTTGTTCTTCATATCAGCAGTCGAAAATGCTTGTTGAACAGCAGCTCTTCCAGATGGAGTCTCGAAGTACTCGTCACCGGGTTTGCCGTTGATTTTAATTTTACCAGAACCTGGCTTAAGGAATACGCGAGCTGCACTCGTCTTTCTTCTACCTGTTGCGTATATAACTGAATCTGACATTTTATTCCTTCCTTACAGGCTCAATGATTCTGGCTGTTGAGCGTGATGTGGGTGCTCTGCAGCTTGGTAAACTTTTAGTTTGGAGAACTGCTGGCGGCCAAGAGTGTTCTTAGGCAACATTCCTTTAACAGCATTGCGGATAATCTCAGTTGAGTCTTTCTGCAATTGCTCAGCAGCTGTAGTTTCTTTCAATGATCCAAAATAACCAGTGTGCTTGTAGTAAGTCTGCTGTGACCACTTGTTACCAGTGAATTTCACTTTGTCAGAGTTGACGACAACAACGAAATCACCAGCATCACAATGAGGAGTGAATTCAGGCTTGTTTTTGCCTCTCAAAACTTTTGCAACTTCACTAGCAAGTCGACCGACGCTCTTGTCAGTTGCGTCCACGAGCCACCATTTCTTTTCTACTTCACCAGGTTTTGCATTCCATGTTTTCATGGGTTGTTCCTTTTCTACGCAATATTCCGATAAGAAGCCGGTAGTATTAAAGTTTTCGGCACCGATTGTCAAGGTGGCTTGGGTATTTCACTGAGGTCAAAAAAAGCCCTGTGGCAGGGGCTGTCAGCCCCGCCTGGCTTCGATTCTGGGCTTGTAAAACCTTCAGTATTTCAGTGGGTTGGGCCTCAGATCTAAATAGGTCGACTTGAGTGCCAACCAGGTTTCTGACCATCTGTTTTAGAAAGCCATCGCCAGATGCTCGAAACCTTATGGTCTGAGAGTCAATCTGCTGCCATTTGGCTAAATATAGGGTCTTCACAGTGCTTGGCACCTCTGTGCCCGCGTTCTGAAAGCTGCTGAAATCGTGAGTTCCGACCAGGTGGCTGGCGCACCGATTGAGCCAGTCGATAGTTAGTGGCTTTCTTACGTGCCAGACAAAATCCCGGCGAAACAGAGGCTTTAACTCAGAGTTCTGAATGTAATAGTCATAGGTTTTGCTCTGGCAACTGAGAAGAGCGTGAAACTCGTCTGGGGCTTCGAAGGCCTCAAAAGCTTGGATCGATTCGGGCAGATGCGCGTTTAGAGCTTTTACCCACGGATACCGGTCAGCGGGTTTATCGATGTCAAAATGAACGACTTGCTTACGGGCGTGAGTTCCTGCATCGGTGCGCCCAGAGCCGACGGTTAAGCAATTCTGACCAGTGAGTTTCAGTAAAGCTTGCTCAAGGCAGCCTTGAACTGTCTGTAGCTTTTCATCAGGCTGCTTCTGCCAACCCGCAAAGTCGCTACCTTGATATCGAATGTGCAATCGTATACGCCCCATGGTTCATGGTTGTATCAGTATGACGAATTGCTCTCAACTTGAGCTTTGAGTTCTCAAATAAAAAAAACGGAGCCAACTGGGCTCCGTTTTCTAAAACTCAAATTTGACTCTGAAGAGGCCTCAGCTTGAGACCTCTTAAAGCAAGGTCAATTACTTCACCTGCATGACACCATTTGGTGCTTCAGAGAATGTTGCAGGCTCGTAAAGAGCTTCTGCGCGAGTTGGTCCAACTGGGAATGTACCCTTGTTGTTCACTCGGTATTGATACTTCAATTTCACTCCGCCTTCAGAAACGTAGCCGAAAAGGAACTTCACGCCGTCATAGCTGCTTTGTGCATTAGCGAAGAACCCACCGTATGGCTTACCAACAACTGTTGAGCCAGACGGAATCGGATCAAAAAGAGCGACGTTGCTAACCGGAACTGCAGCGCTGAGCTCAAGCTCAACTTCAATCAGGTCACCAGCTTCTGTAAGATCCATTCTCTCTCTGTTCACATTGCGAACTGTTTTGCGAACTTTGAGACCTTGATCAAAAGGCTCTTTGATATCGTTCGCAACTTTAGATTGAGCTGAGAACCACACTTCGCCTTCGCCTCGGTGAACAACAGAAGCTGTAGCTTCTTCACCAGGGAAGTCAGCAACCAACGAGCTTACACCTGAAGCCGCGTTGTCTGAGAACACGACGTTTGCACTTTGAGCGCCTGGCTCTACAGATAGAGTCGAAACACCCGATACTCGCACGGCTTCATACTTGGCAGCGAACTTCTCTAGTGCGCCAAGAACGTAACCCATAGTGACAACGTTGTACCAGCCCTTCTTACTTGCATTCATCAGGCCGATGGCAAGGTTCTGAGACAATAGGTCATCAGAGTCAGACTTCACAAGCTCGACAAGAAGCTCAGCCGAAGTGATCGTTTCATCAGAATAGTAGAAGCCAAATGATGGGCTGCCTTTAACTGATGCGATCTGACCTGATCTCTGAATACGAGGTGCTTTGGTCATAAGCTCTTTTGCTTGAGTGTAAACACCACCTTTAGGCAATCCGCTTGCGTTGTGCGCAGCCATCAAAAGTACGAGGTCACTCGAAGCCCATTCGCTAAACTTAGGGCCATAAGCAAACTGGTCAGCTCTTAAGTTGTCAGAAACGATGCTAACGAAAGCTACCATTTTGTCTTTAACAGCTGAATCACCCAAGAACTCAACCGCTTTGGCCATTTTAGCCTGTGCGCGGAACCATGCCATTGCAGTAGTGCCAACTTTTTCTTGTGGAATCTGTTGGTCGTAAACAGCAGCAGCAAGTTGCTTCCACTTGTTCATAACCGGTGATGGCACGAATGCCTTAGCTTCAGGAGACATGCTCAAGAGGTTCAAAACGTTCAGGGTCAAGCCGAGGCTGCCTTCGTCAGAATCTCTAGAGTACTTCACCATGCCGTAAGCATCAGTCATCGCAACCAATTTGCTCATCGTAATTTCGATTGGTTTCGCATCACCCTTTTTCAGCTCGATCAAACTTTGAACAAGCTCAGCCGGGTAAAAGATCGAAACAAAATTAGATGAAGCAATTTTGTCTTGGATTACGCCTTGAGCGCTGCTCACAAGAGACGACTGAGCGGAAACTGCAACTTCACCTTCACCAGGCACTGCTGTTTCAGGCTTCTTCAGTTTGAACTCCATTTCGCCATTTTGCGTTTGAGCCATGAACAGGTCATAGGTTCTAAGAGGCGTTGGATTCGTGATTCTCACATCATCGATAACGATCGCATCAACAACAGCGCCTGAAGCGTCAACAACAGTCACAGTGTAGTCAGCAGCTACTGAACCATCAGGAACTTTCAATTGACCAAGCTCAACAGCGGCTGCGGATGTGCCTTCGGTGTTGAACGGAGAATCAAGAGAGACTGAACCTTGCATAGCAAGGTTGTTTACAACCTGGCCATTGGCGTCGTAGAACTTTCCGTTAATGAAGATTTGGTAAGACTGCTTTTGTTTGGTGTTGTTCTGAACGTTCACGATAGCTGGGAAGCTGTCGCCATTAGTTGCCTTAACTGGAAGATTCGAGAATACCTGAGTTGATTTCTCAGCAAGGTACCCAGACTCAGCAAAACCAAACTTGGCTGCAGAATCTACGTAAACAGCAAACACTTTAAATTTAGCAAGCTGATCATTTGTTTTGAAAGAGTGCTTCGCAACACCATTCACGACAGGAATCATTGTGCCGAACTCTACAAGTGAGTCGAAGTCTTTTCTGGCGAAGTCAGCACCACTTGGGCCACCATCACCACCTTCGTCACCATCTTTTCTAGCAGACTCTTCAGCTAATACCGGAGCGGCCTCAAGGCCTGCTGCTGAACTTGCAACTCTTGAAAGGCCAGACACAACCGACACGCCGTGACCACGCTTCTGAAGAAGGGCCGTTACGATGTCGTACGTTGAGTTTGGTCTAAGAGTGAGCAGGTTCTCTTCAATCGCCACCATAGTGATATAACCTTCGTTAATTGACTCATCGCCAAGAGAAACGGTTACTTGAACGTTCTCTTGAGGGCCGTAAACGTCTTTATCTAGGCTCACTTCCATTTCGGCTACAAATGCCTCTGTAGAGATGATGGCATTTGCAAAACCTGACTTCATAGAAGGTCTTCCGAGATCAATAGCACTTGCAGAAAGATCTCCGCCTGCACGACCAGTGAAAAACACAACTGAAACAAAAACGTTTGGTGCTTGTTCGCCTTTAAGTTGCACATTCACAGCACCGGCTTCACAAGCATTTTCTTTGATGAATGATTCGAGAACGTCATTTCTCTCGATAGAGACCCAAGCCGAACAGCTGTGGAATGGGGCTTCATAGCTTACAGTTGCCACTTCACCTGGTTGGTAGAGCTCTTTGTCGAGCGTCAGTGCAACTTGCTCATTGCCATAGCTGTCGTCACCGTAGAAGTAGTTCTGGTAAACTTGACCGTCAGAGTTCACGTTGAAAGTGATGTGAGACTCGTTTTGGCCAACTTTGGCAGAGAAAACGTAACTTCCAGCTTTAATTACTGACAGGCCACAGTTAAGGACATCGCCTTCAAGAGCACAGTTCGGCTCCCAGTCGACCTCTTCAAGTGACTTCTCAACTCGGTTCTTAATCAAGCCACCATAAAGTGTCTCACCAATTACCGAAGTCTCGATCTTTTGTAGAGAAGTCTCAACACTTGCCGAGCCAGTTACGGCTTTGCCATCAGTGTTAACAGCAACAGCTTGAAGTTTAGCTACTGATTTCTTGCCTGATACAAGGTTCACACCGGCAAGAACGTCTGTTGGGTAAATTGTTTTTGAAGCTGATAGAGTTTGGAACTCACCAACCTGATCTGGGTAAGTCGCTCTAACGATCACAGTTTTTGGAGTCGTTGCTGCAGCCAATACATCAGAAACCTTTTGGCCATTTGCAAGAGTCTGAGCTGCGATATCAACAACGGCATTACCATCGTTGTTTGTCATGACATCTTGAATGTCACCAGGGCGTGATGAAGTTGGAAGAACTTCGGCATCTTGACTGCTGTTTGAGCGGTCAAGAACGATCGGGCCAGCCGAGAAGTTAAAGTTCTCGTAGTCTTCAAAACTCACTGATGAATTGTTGAAGAAGTACGCGAAATCCATTTCAAGGTTTTTAGCACCAACACCATTAGAGTATTGAACATAACCCGTAACTGGGATCGCATCTTTTGAGCTGCCTTCAGCGAAAGACAAAGAGCCCTTCATTAGAGGCACTTGGAACTCAGAAACTTCAATCTGCTGGTTCCAGAAGTAGCGCATAACCTGGCCGTTAGCGGCTTTCAAGTTGATCTGGTAGGCACCGAGTTCTACTGAACCTTGACCAGGAACTTGCCACTCGAACTCAGCCAAGCCGCTGTTCCAGCTTAGGTCAAACTCGTATTTAATGTCGTCATTATTGTAGTTCACAATTTCAGCAGTGGCAGGAAGATCAGCAGCTGCAACTGGTGAGAAACCAGATTTGCTCGGCTTAGCAGCCAAGATCTGAACTGGTACAGATTGGCCTGGCTTAACCAGGTTTACACCAATGATATTGTGAAAGTGAACTGAACCATCTGAAAGCTCTGATGAGAAGTACTCAATACCAGGAGCATTAAAGATGTAAGAATCAGAATCAGTCCAAGAAGAGTGAACAAAGCTAATGTCGTCGCCAGCTTCAACAAACATGAAGTAGCCGCGGTCATAGCTTGAGTATTGGTTGTTAACTCTTGGGCACTCTTGGTCTACAGGAGTTACGAATGAAGCAACACCTTGCTCGTTCGTTTGAAATGAAGCCACAACTTCACCACTGCAAGAGTAAACCTTAACTTGAGCACCGGCTACTGACGTACCCTTTGAAAGGCTTGAAACCCAAACGTTTGAGTTGTTTTGACCTTTCTTAAGAATCACGCCGAGGTCTGTAACCTGAGCAAGTGAATAAAGAGGGTTTTTATAGCTGTCGTACTCTGGGCTAGACTGAGCCGCGAGATACGCTGGGCTTGAAACCTCTACAGCGTAAATACCACTCTGAGGAGTCGCACCTTCGCCAGCAAACGGAAGTTCAGCAACCGTGTTGCGGTTTCTTGCGCCATCAAGTGGGATCTGAGCCGAATTCATTTTCTGACCAAGCTGAGCTAGAGGTGAGCTGTAACGGAACTCTTCTCTGTAGTCGCCCGAGCGGTCATAAGCCTTAACAACTTGCATGATGTCTTGAGCTGAAGTGATCGGAGCCCAAACTTGGCTCTTTGTACCACTTCTTGTTAGCGTAACCTGTTGGTTTAGATTAACTGCACTGAATCTGAAAGAAACACCAGGAAGGTTGCGCTCGTAAACAGCGACAGCTGGCGGGAGCGTGTAGTCTTCCTGAACAGTGTTAACGGGAATACGAACAGTAGTAGCTGATTGAAACCAGCGACCGTCAATATCTTTGAGACCTTCAGGTAGTACTAAGCTTGCTACTGTCTCAGCTTCGATTTTGACGTCAAAATCTAAGCTCGTGACAGGTTTGCCGTCAGATGTACCAGTTAAAGCGTCTATCCAAGATTCGTTCTCTTCAAACGGTGACTTTGGGTAAGCTCTCTTTTGCTCACCAGTCTTGAATTCTGTATACTCAACATAGGCTTCTTTAACTGTTCCCCAAGGGGCTTGAGCGTTAAATTTGTAGCCAACGGGAGAGTTAGGTAGGCAAGTTTCGTCGTCACCTTGAAGGCGAGAACATGTGAGTTCACCTTTAAAGTTGTCACGTACGAAGATGTCGCCAACATAAAAGTTCTGATCGTTAACCACGTCTGGGTTGTAAAGGCTTTCGACATAACCGACGTTGATTCTAACTTCAGCAAGAGGGCGAAGACGTCTGTCTACTGTCGCAAGCACCCAGTTACCTTCGTCGTAATCGACCCAAAGGTAAGAGTTCTCTTTGAAATAGGCAAAGATCTCTTCTTTCTGGCTAGCAGGAACGGGTTTGAGAGCGATTCTTTCACGTGCGTCAGCGCCGCCGACGTAAGAAAGAGAGTTCTCAAAGGCGTTACTGAAGATTGACGCTTCAGAAACAGGACCATCAAATTGAATCAAAAATACAGGATCTTTAGCTTTGATCGTTTTTGAACGCACATAGCTCTCTGTAGGAGCAGGAACTACACGAGTGATTTGTGGAGCTCTAACAGTAAAGTAAGAGTTGAGTCTTCCTGGCGCGTAAGAAGTGCCTGAAGTTGTCACAACCTCTTTAGTTTGTGTAACCGTACACTTAGAACCTTTTACGAGAGAACCCCCCGGCAATGGATCGAACGTGTAAGTGTAGACAGTGTTGTTTGCAGCCCAGCTACCAAAGCCAGTTACTGCTGGAGAGCAAGTGACTTCAAAGGCATCGACCTTTTCTACACTTTCTCCAAAATTGATTTCTACTTGTCTGACATCTTGGTCAGTAAGACCTACGGGGCTCACTTGTACTGACGCGTTGGCTTGTGATGACAAACCGACTGCAAACGCCAATGAAGCGAAGCTCCAAGTCCCTAGTTTGGAAATGCCTCCCATTGCTTTAGTCCTCCTATGGAATATCTCTCGTTTTTATTTTTGTTTTCTGAAAGCCCTTGATGGGTACAGGGTTGGACGCTTTTTGTACAAGTACGTTAGTGGTCTGCCGGTAATGTCTACATAGGCTTTTGGGGTAATTTTACGGCGAGTTGGCAAAGTTAACTGTTTGTTAACAACAAATGCACAAATGTTCACATAGGTGAAATTAAGTGTGCTATAGACTTTTTATGCGCAAAGTCAAAAGGATGGCTCTCTATATATTAATGTTTGTTTTCGTCGGCTTGGTGGCGGGATTCATCCTGACGCCTGACTTTGAAGAGATTCAAAATCGGGCCCTCAGTAGTGAAAGGGTTGTCTATTCTGAAGATGGTCAGATCTTACAAACGATTAGACAAGACCTCAAATCTCGAAGGTTACCTTGGCTAGAGCTCAAGCATTTTTCAAAACCAATTCGTAAAACTGTACTGCTCGCTGAGGATCGAAGGTTTTACTCACACCTAGGTGTAGACTTCGCAGCCCTTATCAGAGCTTCTCTGGCAATGTCGCAGGGTAAGCGAGTTCAGGGTGCCAGTACGATTACCATGCAACTTTCAGATCTCATCAGGCCAGAAGTACTCTCAGGCAAGGGCCGAATTGTAAAAGGGCGTTTTGATCGCAAATTGATTCAGATTGTGAAGGCTTTATTCATAGAGATGAGGCTCAGCAAAAAGCAGATTTTTGAAAGCTATCTGAATCTGATTCACTTGAGGGGAGAGCATCAAGGTGTGCACACCGTTGCTCGTGCTTACTATCAGATGCCCGCATCTAATCTTGATGAGCGTAAGGCGGCTGTGATCGCGGCTTTGATCGCTTCACCGAACACATCAAAAAAGAATATAGAGCAACGAGCTTGTAGTTATCTTGAGAAACTTCGTGACGAGACAGGCTCAAAGACTTTGTCTTGTGATGAGGCCTTCGGCACCGACCTGAACCTGGCCTTGGCTCTTCGAGAAAAATTTGTTCCCCAGTCTCTTGATTTGGCACCTCATATAGCGCGATTGATGACTGAGCGGTTTCCTGAAATGGATCGCTACCAAACGACCCTTGATAAAGACTTGCAAAAGCGAGTCAGTGAAATTCTGTTTCAGAATGTTCATCGACTTCGCGATAAAGATGTAAACGATGGTGCTGCCATAGTTATTGATGTGCAGACTAAAGAAGTTAAGGCCTACGTTGGGGCGGTGGAGAAGACTTCGAAATTCGGTGATGTTGACGGCATCCAGGGTTCAAGGCAGGCA